>NZ_BAAAMU010000192.1:0-15306 GCF_039529435.1 Nonomuraea maheshkhaliensis | reverse complement strand
CGCCGGGTAAGTGTGCACCGGAGGCCGTTCGGGGGGCGGGGGCGTGGCCGAGGAGGCGCATGAGGGCGTCGCCGGCCGACGGACGTCCGGCGGGGTCCTTGGCCAGGCACTCCGTGACGAGCGCGCGGAGGGCGGGATCCGCGATCGAGCCGGTGTCGGCCTCGGTGCGCAGGATCCGGTTGACCACCGCGGGCACGCTGTCCTGCCCGAACGGCGGCTGCCCCGAGGCGGCGTACAGCAGCGTGCACGCCCACGCGAACATGTCCGACCGCGGCCCCGGGTTCGACTGGGTGAGCTGCTCAGGCGCCATGTACGACGGCGTGCCGATCACGGCCACGGTGAGGGTCGAGCTGAGGTCGAGCGCCTTGGCGATGCCGAAGTCGATCACGCGGGGGCCGTCGGAGGCCAGCAGCACGTTCGACGGCTTGAAGTCGCGGTGCACGATGCCGGCCTGGTGGATGGCGACCAGCGCGGTGATGGTGCCGATGGCGAGCCGGTGCAGGGAGGTGCCGGTGCGGGGGCCCTGCTCGCGTACGACGTCGGCGAGGGTGGGGCCGCCGATGTACTCGCTGACGATGTACGGGCGCCCGCCGTACAGGCCGGTCTCGACGACCTGCGCCGTGCAGAACGGCGCCACCCGCCGCGCCATCGCCACCTCGCGGACGAACCGCTCCGACGCCTCGGCGTCGCCCGCCAGGTCGGCGCGCAGCAGCTTGAGCGCCACCTTCGTGCCGTCCGGTGCCGTGGCGAGGTAGACGATGCCCTGCCCGCCCTCGCCGAGCCGCCCCGACAGGCCGTACGCGCCCACCGTCGCGGGATCGCCTGGCCGCAGACCCGCCAGGTCAGGCATTGGCACCCCCACAAATGGCCTCTTTTCCCGCCATTCTGGTGGGTGGTCCGCATATCCGTCACCCGTTCGAGCAACGCCGCCCCCGCCGACCCCCTCAGGGCCGGCCCCCGCCGTCACCGGATGCGGACTCCCGGGCCGGCCCCTCGCCGGCCTCGGACACCTGGGAGGACGCATCCCGCCGAACGTGCACGGGAGACAGGACCGCGTCGGCGACAGCGTGCGGGTGGTGCAGGTGAATACGCCGTCCATGCCCTGGTACGCGTACGTGCTCGCCCCCGAGCTCGTCCGCCAGTCGCCCCCTGCAGCCGTCCCGGTCGCCCGCGCTGATCACGACGACCGGCACCCTGGGGAACGGCTTCTCGGCCCGGAGCCTGCGCAGGTCGGCGGCCATGTCGCCACGGGCCAGCCACTCCCCCGCCATCGCGGAGACCGTCGTGCCGGTGCGGTAGATCCCCGACGGGTCGGGCAGCCCGGTGAGCAGCCGGTGCGCGGCCGGTCCCGTCAGCCGGGCCAGGACGGTCGCGCCCCAGGTCCCGCCGAGCGCGGGCAGCCAGCGCCCCACCGTCCTGGTGGCCGCCGCCGGCGCAGGCCGTTCGCCGACGCATACCGGATCCACCAGGACAAGCCGGGCCAGACACAGCGGGTGCAGCCGGGCGAACGCCTCCGCGTGCCAGCAGGCGACGCCGTGGGCGATGACGGTGACCTGCTGGGGGTGGGCCGGGGCCAACGCGGCCAGCCGGGCCACCTCGGCGTACAGGGTCGGCGGCACGGGCGAGGGCGGGCTGAGCCCAAGCCCGGGACGATCGAACCGAATCACCCGACGACCGGCGGCAGCAAGCAGGCCGGCCACCGCGTCCCAGTGAAACCAGGCCCCCGCCGCCCCCGCCGCGGTCAGCACCGCGGGCCCGTCCCCCTGCACGACGACATGCTGCCTCCCACCCCCAGCCACCACCCCACCCGGCCCCACCCAGACGCCCGCACCCACAGCACCGCCCCCGCCCGGCCCCGCCTCGACGCCCCTGCCCGCGACGCCGGCTCCACGCCACGCTTCCGCCGCACCTGCGAGCCCCCCGGAACCCGCCTCCATCGGGTGGCCCGCATCGGCCCCGTTCACCACGCCGGTCGCTTCTCCCGCGCCAGCGGCCCCGTCCGGGCGGACCCTGGCGCCGCCTACGCCGCCCATGCGGCCGGGGGCGATCCTCATCGAAGGGGTGAGTGCGTAGTCCTCTTCCCGGTCGTCGGAGACGAGCAGGCGCAGGGCCACGTACACGAGCCAGAAGGCGATCATGGCGAGCTGGGCCCGGTGCGCGAGCCCGGCGCCGCGCCCGCCGGCCAGCCCGGCCACGGTGAGCACCGTCGCGGCCAGGGTGAGCCAGGTGAACAGCCACGACACCCACGACCGCCAGCTCGCGCCGAGCAGCGCCATCGCGGCCACCACGGCCCCCGTGCTCAGCGCGCCCGCCACGAGGTGGATCAGGTGGCCGGACGAGGTCCCCTGATGGCCGCAGAGCGGGTCGCTCACCGTGGCGCAGTCCAGCGGGAACAGCCCGGTCACGACGGTGAGCAGCCCGAAGGCGGCCAGCGCCATCCAGCCGGGCCATTCGCGCGCCACCCTCGGCACGAGCGTCACCCCGAGCAGGCACGCCAGCCCCGCCAGCACGTCGCTGACCCGGAAGAGGCGCGTCCACGGCTGGTCACGTGCGGCCAGCTCGCCGACGTAACCGTCGGTCCTGTCCACGGCGGGGGTGGTGAACTGCCCGGTCATCCAGGCGCTGCCGAGTACCGCCGCCACGATGAACGCGGACGCGGCGAACACGAACAACCTTCGCTCCACGTAATGATTAGATCACTGTGGGCGATCGTCGCACATAAGCGCCCCAGCCAGAGCCCCGCACAGAAGCCGGCAGAGCCCCGCAGCACGGAACTCAGCCGAGCCCCGCGCGGAGCGGGGCAGGGCCGCTCTCGGGAGTCGGGGGCTCAGAGCCCGGGGGCGCCCCAGACGGGGAACCAGCGGCTCAGGTCCTTCTCCAGCGGCAGATCACCCTCCAGCGCTCCCCTGGCCTGCAGTTCGAGCGCGTTGTCGCGCTTCTGCCCGGAGGTGGGGGCGAACGGGTAGAAGGTGCCGCGTTTGTACAGGTACACCACGGCCAGCCGCCCACCGCCGTCCGGGCGGGCGAACGACACCAGCGAGCACAGCAGCGAAGGCCCGAACCCGGCGTCCTCCAGCGACGAGTTCACCGCGTGCAGCTCGGTGACCAGGTCGCTGAGGGCGTCGGGCGAGCGGCGTACCAGGAGCCAGGTGTAGCCGTAGCCGTCGTCGGACTCCTCGACCCGCTCCCCGAGCAGCGCCTTGACGTCGCGTTCGAGCGTGGCGAACGCGCCGCCCTCGGCGGCCCTGAACGCCACGGAGCCGGAACCGGTGGGGACGAGCCCGGTCGCGGCCTGCAGCGTCACGGCCGCCGACGGCAGCGCGAACAACGCGTCGAGGTTGGGCTTGACCGGCTTCGACCGGCCGAGGAGCGAGTCGAGCCAGCCCATGAGGTGTTCAGCCCCTTCCGAGTTGCCGCGAGATGTTCGCCAGCTGCTCCAGCCGGCGCTCCAGCGGCGGGTGCGTGGAGAACAGGCTGGCCAGCGTCTCGCCCTTGGCCAGGGCGGGCGCGAAGTAGAAGGCGTTGAACGGCTCCGCCTCGCGCAGATCCCTGGTGGGAATCCTGGCCATCTCGCCGCTCACCTTGGTCAGCGCGCTGGCCAGGGCCGATGGGCGCTGCGTGAGCAGGGCGCCGGCCCGGTCGGCGGCCAGTTCGCGGTAGCGCGACAGGGCCCGGGTGAGCAGGAAGCTGACGGCGTACACGATGACCGACACCAGCAGGATCACCAGCCCGATGGGCACGCCGCCCTGGCCGTTGCCGGCTCGGCGGCCGCCGAGCCCCGTGTAGAGCGCGAAGCGGGTCATGAGGCCCGCCACGATCCCGAGGAACGAGGCGATCGTCATGACGGCCACGTCACGGTGGGCCACATGGGACAGCTCGTGGGCGATCACGCCCTCCAGCTCCCGCGGGTCCAGGCGGCGCAGGATGCCCGTCGTCACGCAGACGACGGCCTTCTTCTGGTTGCGGCCGGTGGCGAACGCGTTGGGGACGTCGGAATCCGCGATCGCCACCCGAGGCTTGGGCATGTCGGCCATGGCGCACAACCGGTCGATCAGGCCGTGCAGCTCAGGGGCCTCCTGCGGGGAGACCTCCCGCCCGTGCATCGCGAACAGGGCGATGCGGTCGGACAGGAAGTACTGCACCAGCAGCAGGCCGCCCGCCAGCACCAGCACGGTCAGCGCCTGTACGCCGAGAGCGATCAGGACGCCGACGAACACCACGTAGAGCAGGCCGAGCAGGAACATCGTCACGACCATGCGGCTGGTCAGGCCGCGATCGGACGCGAACCGCGTGCTCACGGGCTCAGCCCGGGATCAGGCCCTGGTCGCCCAGCATCTCCCGGACCTCCTCGATCGAGGCGTCCGCGGGGGGGAGGATCAGCTCTGACGGCTCAAGGCTGTCGTCGGAAAGCGCCTTGCCCACATGGCGCACTTTGTCGAGCAGCGCGTGCAGCTTGACCCGGAACGACTGCTCGTCGCCCGCGTCGATGGCCGCTTCGAGCTCGGAGTCCAGCTCGTTGAGGACCGAGATGTCTTCGGCGGAGATCTCCACCTGACCCTCGCCCATGATCCTGACGATCATGCGCCCTCCCCAGGCTGGCGCAGCTGCTGGGTGCCACCCTGCTGCTGAGGCTGGGCCTGCGGCTGAGGCTGAGCCTGCGGCTGCCCCTGCTCGATGGCGCTCTGCGGCGCCGGGCCCTGGCCCAGCTCGGCCTTCATCCTGGCCAGCTCCAGCTCCACGTCCATGCCGCCGCCCATGCGGTCGAGCTCGGCCTGGATGTCGTCGCCGCGGGTGCCGCTGTAGTCGTCGAGCGCGCCACTGGCCAGCAGCTCGTCGATCGCGCCGGCGCGGGCCTGCATCTGCGCCGTCTTGTCCTCGGCGCGCTGGATCGCCAGGCCGACGTCGCCCATCTCCTCGGAGATGCCGGAGAACGCCTCGTTGATGCGCGTCTGCGCCTCGGCCGCGGTGTAGGTGGCCTTGATCGTCTCCTTCTTGGTGCGGAAGGAGTCGACCTTGGCCTGCAGCCGCTGCGAAGCCGTGGTCAGCTTCTCTTCCTCGGCCTGGAGGTTGTCGTGCTGAACCTTGAGGTCGGCCATCTGCGACTGCAGGTTTGACCGCCGCTGCAGCGCCTCGCGGGCCAGATCCTCGCGGCCCACGGACAGCGCCTTGCGCCCCTGCTCCTCATAACGCCTGGCCTGGCTCTCCAAGCCGTTGATCTGCAACTCCACCCTCTTGCGCGAGGTGGCGACGTCGGCCACTCCTCGGCGCACCTTCTGCAGCAGCTCAAGCTGCCGCTGATAGGAGTAGTCAAGGGTCTCGCGCGGATCCTCCATCTTGTCCAGGGCCTTGTTGGCCTTGGACTTGAAGATCATCGAAAGTCTCTTCATCACGCTCATGCGCGTCGGCCGTCCCCTTCTAGGTCGTGCTGGTGTTATCCCGTGCAGCGCAGCCGCCTTGGGATTACCCTACGCATAACGCACGAGGGCGTCACTAAGTTGCAGTCCAGGTAGGGTTGACGCTGTGTTGCGACGCCGTTCCCAGACCTCCGTGGACGACACCCCCGTCCCCGTTGACGATCCTAAGCCCCAGGGTAAAGGTCGTCCCACACCCAAGCGCCGCGTTGCCGAAGGCAAACGGCGCCAATACGTCTCCGCGCCGAAAGACCGCAAAGAGGCCTATCGGCAGATGCGGGCCAAGCAGGCCGCCGAGCGCGATCGTGCCCGTCAGGGCATGCTCGCTGGTGACGAGCGGTATTTCCCCGCTCGTGACAAGGGCCCAGCGCGCAAGTTCGCGCGTGAATGGGTCGACTCGCGGCGGTTGCCGAGCCAGTATTTCCTGCCGTTCTCGCTAGTCATCCTGCTCGCCACGTGGGTTCCCTGGCCGATGGCCATCAGGGCCCAGGTGCTGGGCTACGTGGTGACGATCGGCTGGCCGATCATGATGATCGGCGTGCTCTTCACCTCGGTCTACGTGGCCTGGAAGGTGAAGAAGGTGGTCGCGGAGAAGTTCCCGAACGAGAGCGTCAGAGGCGTGGGCTTCTACGCGGCGATGCGGGCTTTGCAGATCCGCAAGCTGCGCTTCCCGCCGCCCACGGTGCTGCCGGGCGGCAAGCCGGTCCCGCAGAAGAAGTAACGGATATTTTCCGAAATTTCGGCCGTTTCCCGGCAAGCGCCGGGACGTGTTACGCGCCATCGCGCTGAGCGGCGCCACGCCGCCGGCCGCGCTCGTCCACGGACCTGGCCGAGCCGGCACCCAAAGGCTTCGAGCCGGTATCGAAGGGTTCCGTAGGTTCCGTCCGTAGCGGCACCGACTGCCGGGTCCGGCGGTGGTGGCGCGGCCGGTGTCGCTGTGCCACGGCGCGCCGCCGCAGGCCCGCCGCGGTTGGGGGTGGCCGGCGTGGCCACTCCCTGCACCGAGCGGGTCGCCGTCATGGACGAACCGCTGGTGCCCGGTGGCGGTGGCGTTACTTCCAGCGCAGCAGGCCGCGCTCGACCGTCGGGCGCCGGCCCCCGGACTCCCCCTCGCCGTCGAGCGTGAGGGCCGTGCCCTGCTCCAGGGCGTCGGCCACCGCCCGCATGAGCGCGTGGTACGACGGCACGCGGAGCATGCCGTCCGTGCCCTCCCAGGCGACGGCCCGGTCCACGGGGTCACCCGCCGCGAACTCCGCCGCGTACGTCACGGCGTGCTCCGTCGCGTCCGATCCGCGCCCCTGACGGGACAGGAACGGGATCATCCGACCGTTCCAGCGACCGGAGCCGGCCTCCGAGGCGCACAACCGCCGCCAGGTGTCCCTGATCTGGCGGATGCCGAGGTGGGACGCGACTCCGGACCGGGCGCCGAGCCCCAGCCCGAACGCGCCCGCCCCGCGCGAGCCGTTGTGGCGCAGCAGCGAGGCCCGCAGGTCGTCGGGGAAGTTCAGACCCATCTGCGCCTCGGCGACCGCGATCGTGCGCGCCTTACCGGGGGCCCGGAGCGTCAGGTACGTGCGGGGCGCGTTCGCCTTCAGCCACCGCTCGATCCGCCACCACTGCCGGTCGACGGCACGCTTCACCACGGGGTCGATCGGCCGCACCGTGACCGGACGCGGCGCAGGCGCACAACCGGAGCCGGAATCGAGGCCGGAATCGCGGGCGCTCGCCGCAGGCGAAGGCACGGACCGCGCGGTGGGCTCGGCGGGCGGCGTGACGGGCGGCACGGTGGGCGGCACGGTGAGCGGCACGGCGGGCGGCACAGCGGGCGGCACCGCGGAGTCGGCGGTGGGCGGGACGGGATCCGGCACGGTGGCCAGGACTTCGTCCCAGGTCAAGGATTCCTCGTACGCCGCCCGCGCCTGCCACCCACCCGCCGGCATCAGGGCGAGGACCAGCGTCAGCGCCACGATCGCCACGATGCCGGCCCAGATCGCACCCATCCCCGTACGGCGAGCGCGGCGGGCGGGCGCCACCGGAGCGGCGGGCTCCTTCCGCGGCAGGCGGGCACGGCGGCGCAATCGTACCGCGATCGCGGTCAGGATGGCCGCCGTCAGCGCCAGCCGTACTAGCTTCAGCACGTCGCGCACCCTATCCCGAAACGAATCACCCCATGCGCCGGGATTAAGGTCGGACCTATGGAATTCCGACACCTCGGCCGCAGCGGCCTCATGGTCAGTGAGATCAGCTACGGCAACTGGATCACCCACGGTTCCCAGGTCGAGGAGGAGGCCGCCAAACTGTGCGTGCAGGCGGCCCTCGACGAGGGGATCACCACGTTCGACACCGCCGACGTCTACGCGGGGACGAAGGCTGAGGAGGTGCTCGGCCGTGCGCTGAAGGGCGTGCGCAGGGAGTCGCTGGAGATCTTCACCAAGGTCTACTGGCCGACAGGCCCCGGCCGCAACGACCGCGGCCTGTCGCGCAAGCACATCACCGAGTCGATCAACGGCTCCCTGCGCCGCCTGCAGACCGACTACGTGGATCTCTACCAGGCGCACCGTTTCGACTACGAGACCCCGCTCGAGGAGACGCTCAAGACCTTCGACGACCTCGTACGCCAGGGCAAGGTCCTCTACATCGGCGTCAGTGAGTGGACCGCCGAGCAGATCGCCCAGGCGCTCAAGATCGCTGATGAGATGGGCTTCGACCGCATCGTGTCGAACCAGCCGCAGTACTCCATGCTGTGGCGGATCATCGAGCCCGAGGTCGTGCCGCTGAGCGAGAAGGAGGGCGTGGGCCAGATCGTCTGGTCCCCGATCGGCCAGGGCGTGCTCACCGGCAAGTACCTCCCCGGCCAGCAGCCGCCCGAGGGCTCGCGGGCCACCGACAAGAGCGGCAGCGCCATGATCGCCCGGTTCATGCGGGACGACGTGCTCACCCGCGTGCAGGAGCTCAAGCCGATCGCCTCCGACCTGGGCCTCACCATGGCGCAGCTGGCGATCGCCTGGGTGCTGCAGAACCAGAACGTCTCCAGCGCCATCGTCGGCGCCACCCGGCCCGAGCAGGTGCGCGACAACGTCAAGGCGTCGGGCGTCAAGCTGGGGGCCGACGTGCTGGAGCGGATCGACGCGGTGCTCGGCGACGTCGTCGAGCGCGACCCCGCCAAGACCGTGAGCCCGCAGACCCGTGCATAACGCACCCGCGTAACAAAAACCCCTTGAGCCGCAAGACGCTCAAGGGGTTTTTCTTTTATTCGGGAATCACTGCTGGCGCAATGACAATCCCGTGTATTCAACACGGTCCTCTTCGAGCAAAGCGACCTGCTCGACACCGGATTCCAGCAGGTCACGATAGTTTTCGCCGAGCCAGGACTCCGCGTCGGCCTGGCTGGGAAAAACCTCTCGCGGCAAAGGGCGATCCGTCACCTCACCACCATTTGCATTTTCATAACGCCACCGCCATGTCATGCCATACGCTCCTTTTCCGCGGGTTCGCCGGCGCACCCTCCGCAGGCACTGGAACCCTACTCCCGAGCTTGGAGGTCAATCGATGCTGCGCGCGTACCGTGTTGCGGCCGGGGTCGCCATCGGGGCGGCCGCGTTCCTCTTCCTCCCCCATTCCGCACTCGCCGCCACGCCCGTCGCCCCCGGCGGGCCGGCCCCCGGAGCCGCCGACCCCGGCGCCCCGCGGTCGTGGAGCGCCTGGCTCAGCGACGGGACTGCCTGGCTCGCGGCCGGTCCCGAGGACTCGCCGCCTGACGGCTCCGTCATCGGCTGGCGCTTCTCCGTCGTCGCGGAAGGGGCCGGCGACTCCCCCGGCGGGGAGCTGCCGTCGTTCGAGTCGGTGTGCGGCAGGGACACCGCGGCCTCCGGGCACAAGCGGGTGGCCGTGTCTGTGGACTTCGGGGACGGGGACGCCGACGCCTACCCGGGCGACCAGCCTCCCGCGCAGGGGGTGCTGCGGTGCGTGGCGGGCGCCGAGGACGCCACCACCGCCCAGCTCCTCGCCGCCGCCGCCCAGGTCCGGGTGAACGCCGAGGGTGACGTGGTCTCCGTGTCCGGGTACCCGATGCGCGAGCGCGGCGGCACCGAGCTGACCGCCGCCACGCCGGTCGCCCCTGGCGGGCCGCCTGTCCTGCTGATCGCGGGCGGGGCGGGCACGCTGGCCCTGCTCACGGCCGGCGCCGTCGTGGCCACCCGCCGCCGCACCCGCACCCCCGCCGAAACCCTCCGATAACCGGCTCGCCGGTACGCTCGGCGCGGTGAAAGTCCTCCTCACCGGTACGGCGGGCGGCGCGGGCTGGCCGGAGCCCGGCTGCCGGTGCGTCTCGTGCGCGGGCCTGCCTCCGGGTCACCGCCGCCCGTTCGGCGTCGTCGTGGACAGCGTGGCGAGCTTCCCCTTCGACGCCCCGCCGGACGGTTACCGCACCGACGCCGGCGGCCTCGGAGTGTCCTGCCCGGACGGCACCCGGCTGCTGTGCCTCCACACGGACTGGAGCGGGCCCACCGCCCAGGTCACGTCCATCGGCCGGGCCGCGTCCGCGGCCGGGGCCGTACCCGGAGACGGGGCCGTGCCCCCGGACAACACCCCGGGCAACAGGTACGACGTCGTCCTGATGGACCTGCTCGACCGCCCGGAGCGCCTCGGGGAGTTGCGCAGGGCCGGGCTGGCGGACGACGCGACCGTGGTGGTGGCGACCGGCCTGGACCACCGGATCAGGTCCGAGCGGGAGCTGACCCGGCGGCTGCGCCTGTGGGGCGCCCTGAGCGTCCCTGACGGCACGGAGCTGGAGGTCATGCCCGGACGCGGCCTCACAGCGGCGTCACGGCCTCCAGGGGCCCAGGACGACGCCATTGTCACGGAACGCGAGCCACACCCGTGGCGGGCGTTGCTGCTGGGCGGGTCCAGGTCCGGGAAGTCGGCCGAGGCGGAGATGCGGCTGGCAGGCGCGCCGTACGTCACCTATGTGGCCACAGGACCAGCGGGCGCTGGTGACGGCGAGTGGGCGGCGCGGGTGCGGGCGCACCGGGCGCGGCGGCCCGCGCACTGGGCCACGGCCGAGACCACCGACCTCGTCACGACCATCGGCGCCGCCACCACACCGCTGCTGATCGACGGCCTGGGCACGTGGCTGACGGCGGTGTTCGACGAGCACGGCGCGTGGGAGGGCGACCGCGCGCCGGTCGCCGCCGCCTGCGACGCCCTGGTGGCCGCCTGGCGTCAGACGCCGCAACCGGTCGTGGCGGTCTCGGACGAGGTGGGGATGGGCGTGGTGCCCGCCACGGCCAGCGGGCGGGCGTTCAGGGACGCACTCGGCCGGCTCAACGAGCGGCTGGCCGCCGAGTCCGAGTACGTGGCCCTCGTGCTCGCCGGCCGCCCACTCGAACTATGACCCCCGCCGCCCCACCTTGACCGCCAGAGGGTGGTCACACCCCCGAACCGCGCCCCACCGGCCTACGAGGGCAGGGTGACCGCCCGCTCCAACCGTGGCCCCGGCCCCCGCCACGACCACAAGAGCACGGTGGCCGCGCACTCGAACCGTGGCCGGACACCCCACCACGACCGCGCCGAGCGCCCGGGCCCGGGATCAGGGACGGGCGGCCCTGGCGTACCAGCGGCCGTCGATGCGGTCCACGGTCAAAGGACGGCCGAAGCAGTCGCTGAGCTGGTCGGAGGTGAGCACGTCGGCCACGGGACCGGCCGCCAGCACCCTGGCGTCGCGCATGAGCATCGCGTGCGTCGTGGTGGCCGGCACCTCCTCCAGGTGGTGCGTCACCGTGACGGTGGTGAGCACGGGCCGGGTGGTGGCCAGGTCCTCGACGGCGGTGATGAGGTCTTCGCGGGCGGGCAGGTCGAGCCCGGCGAACGGCTCGTCGAGCAGCAGCACCGCGGGATCGCCCATGAGCGCCCTGGCCACCCGGATCCGGGCCCGCTCACCCTGCGAGCAGACGCGGAACTTCCGCTCGGCGAGGTCCTTGCAGCCCAGGTCGGCCAGCAGCCGGTGCGCCCGGTCGTGCTCGGTGTCGCCGTACTTGTCCCACAGCGGCGCGCTCGTCCCGGTGTGGCCGGTGAGCACCACGGCGAGCGCGGTCGCCCCTTCCTCCTCCATCAACTCCTCGTCCACCAGCCGCTGGCTGGAGGCGACGAGACCGATGTGGCGGCGCAGCTCCCGCAGATCGACCCGGCCGAGCCGGTGGCCGAGCACCTTGACGGCGCCCTCGCTGGGATGCCGTACGGCGCCCGCCAGCGACAGCAGCGTCGTCTTGCCCGCGCCGTTGGGGCCGAGGATGGCCCAGTGGTCGCCGTAGTCCACCTGCCAATCGACACCGTCGAGCAGCGCTTTGCCGACAACCCGGACACCTACGCCTTCCAGTTCAACCACGTGCATCCCGCCACACTAGTGGGCCCTAGGATCGTGCGTTATGCGGCTGATGGACGGTGTGCGGCTGGCCGTGGGCACGCTCAGCGTCTTCCCCGTCCGCGTGGAGCGGGTGGATCGGCAGGTGGCGGGGCGGGCCATGACCCTGGCCCCGGCCGTCGGCCTGGTGCTCGGACTGGTCGCCGGGCTGCCCCTGCTGCTTCCCGCGCCGCCCCTGCTGGGGGCCGCGCTGGCGGTGGGGCTGCTGGCGCTGCTCACCCGGGGGCTGCACCTCGACGGCCTGGCCGATCTCGCGGACGGGCTGGGGAGCGGCAAGCCGGCCGATCAGGCGCTCGACATCATGAAAAAGTCGGATATCGGGCCGTTCGGCGTGATGACGCTGGTGTTCACGCTGCTGGTCCAGGTGGCGGCGGTCGCGGAGGCCGGCTACTGGGCGCTGGTGACGGCCTGCGTGGCCGGACGGCTGACGCTGGTGTGGGCCTGCCGCGCCGGGGTGCCCGCCGCACGCCCCGAAGGGCTGGGGGCGATGGTCGCGGGCACCGTACGCCGCCCCGCCGCCTGGCTGACCACCCTGGCCGCGGCGCTCACGGCCGTGCTGATCGGCCCGCTCGCCGCGCCCATCGCCCTGCTCGCGGGAACGGGCGTGGCGCTGCTCCTGCTCCGGCACGCCAGGCGCCGGCTCGGCGGGATCACCGGCGACGTGCTCGGCGCGCTCGTGGAGACGGCCACCGCCGCCACGCTGGTGGCCTGGGCCCTCCTCCCCTGAACGGGCCGGCCGCCACGAGGGCGACCGGCCGTACCGGCGAGACGCGGCAGAAGCCCGGGCGGAGCCGGCAGGTCGCCCGGCCCTTTCAGGTGGCCGGTTCGGACTCGGCCGGGGCCGGCTCGGGCGTCCGCCGCGGCGGACGTACCGGGAAGAAGCGCAGCAGAACCGCGCCGAGCAGCGCGAGCACCACGCCAACCATCACCCCGGTGATCCCGGCCAGCACCTCGTTCGGCGGCGCGGCGGCGACGCCGAGCAGCAGCGCGACCCCGGCGACGGCGTTCAGCGAGCCGTGCGCCACCACCGCGGGCCACACGCTCCCGGTACGCAGCCGCAGCCACCCCAGCAGCACCCCGGCGAGCGTGCAGAAGCCGATGAAGACCAGCGCCGCCCACGAGCCGAGCCGCGGGTAGTTGTAGCCGAGCAGGGTGAGCGGCGCGTGCCAGAGACCCCAGATGGCACCCGACATGAGCAGCCCGGCGAACACGCCGTTCGTGGCGGTGAGCCGGGGCGCCAGCCAGCCCCGCCAGCCCCACTCCTCCCCCAGCGCGGGGATCGCGTTCAGCACGGGCCCCGCCACGCAGGCGATCAGGATCTGCACGATGGCCAGGGTGCTCGGGTCCGCGGGCGGCTGGACGCCGTTGGCCCGCAGGCCGGCGGCGAAGAGGCTGAGCCCGGACAGGTCCAGCGAGACGAGCCCGACGGCGGCGCTGAGCCACAGGGACAGGAACGTCAGGACCGGCACGCCCGCCCATGCCGCCAGCATCATCAGGACGGTACGGCCCTTGCGCTCGCCCAGCGTGAGCCCGGTGTGACGGGCCCATTCGCGGAACGGCGCGCGCGACAGCGCCCAGACGCCGAGCACGCCCGCCGACGGGGTGAACATCATCAGCGCGCCCAGCCCCTGCATCAGCGGCGAGCCCAGCCCGCCGCCGAACCACAGGGGGAGCGCCACGGCCCAGGACAGCCCGAAGGCCAGGACGAGGAAGACAACGAGGGGTTTTTTCACGACGTAACACGCTCCGCGATGAGGGTGTTGATGAGGGAGGCGCCGCGTTCGGCGTCGTCGATGCTGATGGCGAGCCGGCCGCCGGAACGGTAGCGCAGGACCAGGCATTCGCCGCCGCGCAGCATGATGGCGGCGTTGCCCGGCAGGCCGCGGAAGCCCCAGCCGCCGACCTCGGACGGCCGCAGCTCCTCTGCCCACGCCGACTCGACCTTGGCCAGCGGGATGGTCCGCGCCGGCCGGCCGAACGGCCCGAACCCGATCACCACCTTCTCGTCGATCACCTTGACGGTGAGCGCCATGGTGGCCAGCCCGACGACGAGCACGATGACGAACGCGGGCAGTGCCGCCCCGACGCCGGCCACACCGGACACGCCGGACACGCCGGACACGGTCAGGGCGGTCGTCACCACGATGACCGCCAGCGCGCAGAGGGTGAGCGCGGCGAGCCACGGGTTGACGATCCTGC
This sequence comes from Nonomuraea maheshkhaliensis, assembly GCF_039529435.1. Taxonomy (NCBI): domain Bacteria; kingdom Bacillati; phylum Actinomycetota; class Actinomycetes; order Streptosporangiales; family Streptosporangiaceae; genus Nonomuraea; species Nonomuraea maheshkhaliensis. Next base: position 1,278 of record NZ_BAAAMU010000192.1, on the reverse strand, counting down.
TGACCCAGACCGCCCGCTGCCCCGGGCCGAGGCGCAGGCGCGGCGGCGCCTGCTCGCCGGGGGACGGCTCGTCCCGCGGGCCCCTGCCCAGGTAGCCGGCGGCGGTGCCGGCGACGATCAGCCCGAGGATCACCAGGGGGACGTGCCAGCCGGGCAGCTCGGCCGCGCGCCAGCCGGGGGCGTCGAGGTTGACGGAAAGGGTGGAGGCGGCGGCGCCGAGCAGCAGCGCGCCCAGCCCGAACAGCAACCCCCACCAGGTGACCCGGGTGCCGCGCCGGGCGCCGGCCCGGCCGGCGAACACCACCAGGAGGAGCCACGGCACGACCCACAGGGCCGAGGTCGTGACCACATGAGCGGTGAACGACGTGGAGCCGTCGGGGACGCTGCCGGACGAGCCCCAGTGCGTGGCCAGGGGATCGGGCAGCCGGTCGCGCAGCGCGAGCGGCGCCAGGATCAGCACGGCGGTCACGGCCGCTCCCCATACGAGGGCGACGGCACGGGGTCTCATGTCAGGTCCTCCAGGATGTCGATGAGGTCGTCACGGCTGTAGCCGTACTTCTTGGCCTCCTGCAGCAGCTCGCGCGCCCGCTGGGCGAGCAGGGCACGGCCGTCGGCGCGGCCCGCCACGCTGACGCCGCGGCCTCTCCTGAACTCCAGCAACCCCTCGTCCCGCAGGTCGCGCAGGGCCCGCAGCACGGTGTTGGTGTTGATGCCCAGCGCGCCGGCCAGGTCCTTGGCCGGCGGCAGGCGGTCGCCCGGCCGGTAGGAGCCCTCGCCGATGGCGCGGCGGATGGCGCTCGCCACCTGTTCGTGCAGCGGACGGGCGTCGTGAAGATCGAGCGTCAGCAACATGGTGCTAATGACACTAGCACTATTCCTCAACCTGGCACCAACCGGCGATTGGTAGGATGAACCCCTGTTTGTGAGTACGCAGAAACCGTGGATAGCATCGGTTTACGTGACCACTGTGCGGCTGAACTCAGCAGATCCCGTCTCCATCGACACCGACGCCTTGATCGTCGGCTTCAGACCGGGCGAGGACGGCCCGGTCCCCGCGTCGGGCGCCGACTCCCTCGGCGCGGCCTTCGATGGCAGGCTCACCGCCTCGCTCGGCGCCGTGGGCTTCTCCGGCAAGCCCGGCGAGCTGGCCAAGCTGCCGGCCTTCGGCGCCATCGCCGCCCCGCTGCTGGTCGCCGTCGGCCTCGGAGACTCCCCCGGGCCCGAGGATCTGCCCCGCCCCGCCGGCGCCGCCCTGCGCGCGCTCGCCGGCACCTCCCG
>NZ_BAAAMU010000191.1:0-15358 GCF_039529435.1 Nonomuraea maheshkhaliensis | reverse complement strand
CGCCCGACGGCCGGGGTCGAGCAGGCCGCGCCAGGCGGCCGCACGCCGCGCCGCCGGCCCGGACGTGACGGTGCTCACCGGCCCTCACCGCAGAAAGCGTCGCAGGTCACGCAGCTGCCGCAATTGGTGGGGCCGACGCAGGTCTCGTAGCACGTTCCGCAGTTGGTCTGACAGGTCTCGCAGGTCGGCTGGCAGGTGCCCGGCGTCACGCAGTCGCCGCCGCCCGCCGCCGTCGGCTCGGGACAGCCGTGCTCGCGCGAGTCGGTCAGGCCCGGGATGCAGCTGCCGCTCCTCGGCGGGCCGAGCCGGACGTCGAGGTCGAACTCGTCGAGGGCGCGCGCCGTACGGGTTCTGGTGAACTCCACCATCGCGTCGCGGCGCAGGACCACCCGGGTGGCCTCCTCGCCTCGGAACGGTTCCTCGTGGCGGCCGACCGTGGTCATGTCGATGACGTCGCCGGCGTGGAACTCCGCGTAGTAGTCCAGTTCGCGGGTGAAGTACAGCCGCCGATGACCCGGCCTGTCGCTGTCCCCGAGAAAACCGGTCATGCGCAGAACCGCCGTCGGCGCCTGCGCCGGATCGGGCCGGAACTTCTCCACGATCGGGTCCTGTGACCTGGTGGCACTCGGTGGTGCCTGCTCGTCCTCGTCTGGCATCGCCTGCGCTCCTCGACGTCCGCGGTCGCCGGACGGCGGGGCCGCCGCCGCAGCCCCGCCTTTCTGTGTTCAGCCTTCGAGCAGGGAGTTCAGGCGGCGGCCGGATTCCTCGACCATCGACCGCACCACCTCGGCGGACGTCTGCTCCGGCCGGTCGGGCACGGGAGCGAGGAACGCGGCGGGTGACACCGGGCTCAGCGCCCGCAGCACCAGTTCCCTGGTCCGCAGGAACGCCTCCGCGCTGTCGCGGAACGCGGCCCCCGACGATTCGAGCTCCGCGAGCACCCGGTCCTGGTCGTGAAGCTCGCGCTCCGGACCGGCCGGCGCCGCGGTCGCGGCCAGAACGGCGAGGCAGGCGCCGATCTCCTTCCTCGCGGCGCTCCGCAGCCGGGCCGCGTCCTCGTCGGCGCGTCCGTCGTCCCGCCGGGACATCACCTTGCGGATCGTGTCCGCTTCACGCTCGTAAAGGTCGAGTACGAGGTGCGCGTACGCGCCCTCCGGCGCGGGCGACGGGTCGAACGCCTCATGGATGCCATGGAGCCAGCGCAGAAAGAGCCGGCCACCGGCTCCGAGCTGTTCCGTGTGCCGGTCCAGGCGGTCGACGCCCAGGCGGTCGACAAGGTACTGGGCCCGGTCGAAGGACCGTCTCGCCTGCCGGGCGGGATCCGCCCCGGCGATCGGCCCGTACCGATCGGTCAGCTCCGCGTGCCTCGCGGCCACGGTGGCGTGGAACAGCGCCAGGCTCGTGTAGACGTGGCCCACGGTGAGGGCGCGATCGACCGGCCAGCCGTCCCCCGTCTCCTGCCGAGCCCTGTTCCAGTGCGGACGGATCAGCGGCGACGCCGCCGCGTCGTAGTCCTCGCCCAGCAGGGAGTGGGTGTGTTCGAGGTCGGTGAACTTGACGTGCATCGCCTCGTGCAGGAGATATTCGGCGGCCTGCCACGCGTCGCCCAGCACGGCGGTCGACAGGAAGATCACCCCCGGGACCCGGGGATGGGTGAGCGACGCGAATCCGGGCGACGGCTGCTTGCCGTCGGCCACGACGCTGGCCGACGGCTGTTCGCCGGCGGCCACGGCATCGGTCGGCGGCTGCTTGCCGGCTACCACGATCAGGTGCACGTGGCTCAGCGCGCTGCGCGCGAGCCTGGGGCAGAGCTCGTGCAGCAGCTCCGCTCCCCGCAGGAGCGTCTCGCGCACGCGGGCGCCGGGGCTCGTCAGAGCGAGCCCCGGCAGGCTCGCGGAGAAGACGCGGCGGAAGAACTCTCCCAGCGGGTCCATCTCCGCCCGCGGCTCGGACCACACCCATGGCCAGGCGGCCTCGTGCAGCCTCATCAGGTCCGCGGCCCCCTCGGCCAGCGGCGGCACACTCGCGCGAGGGCCCTGAGCGGCCGCGGTCTCCAGGACGGCGTCCAGCTCCTCCTCGGGCCAGGGCAGCTCACGGCCGGCGCGCACGGCACTCAGCCAGGTGTCCGTCGCGACCCGGACCGCCGGATCGCCCAGCACCCGGTGCTGCCGATCGTCCGGAACGTCCTCCAGCGCCGAGAGCAGCAGATGCGCGCCCTTGGAGTGCTCCTTGAGCAGGAGCAGGCGGTGGCGGTAGTGCATGCGGGTGCGCTGACGGATGTAGTCGCAGTCGCCGAACGGGCGGTCGCCGGCGAGGATCTCCTCCGCCTGCCGCCTTGCCTGAGCGCTGTTCAGCGGCTGGATCCTCGTGGTGTTCACCGGATGCCTCAGCGCGGCAGGTCGGAGTCGTACATGGCGGCGCAGTACAGGACGGGACACCTGACCCTGGCGAGGCCGGCGGCTTCCGTGCCCTTGTCGCTCAACGCCCTCAGATCGTCCTCGGAGAGCTGACTCTCGACGATCTCGGCCTCGGAGATGCGCAGGACCATCGGCCCCTTGATGTGCTGCCCCATCGGTACCCCCTCATCGGGTTCATCGGATCGATGTATCTCCTGCTCGAAGTCAGGCAAGCGAGAACCATGGGCTGCTTCAAGGTTCTTCCGTACGGGGGCGGCCGGCTATTCTCGCCGAGCACTTCGCCGCGCCTGCTCGCGAAGGGCGTGGATGAGGGCGGTGACGAGGGGCCGGTCGTCGCGGCCGATCGCGGCGACGCCGAGGTGCCGGGCCGGTGCAGGCGGCTTGATCGGGACGGTGCTCAGCCCGGGGAGCTCCGGGGCGAGCGCGATGGAGGGGATCAGGGAGATACCCACGCCCGCGGCGACGAGCGAGCGGGCGAAGAAGTAGTCGGTGGTGGTGCCGCGTACGTCCGGGTCGAAGCCGGCCCGCTCCGCGTAGCGGCGCAGGTACGCCTCGGTCTTCAGGCAGCCGAGCACCCAGGGCTCGGCCGCCAGCTCGGCGAGGTCGAGCGCGGCGCGGCCGGCGAGGCGATGCCCTCGCGGCAGGACCACGTGCAGCGGGTCCTCCATGAGCGGTGTCCACTCCAGGCTGGAGCCGAGGCCCGCCCAGGTGGGGAGCGGGCCGTCGAAGTGGTAGGCGAGGGCGAGGTCCACGGCGCCCTGGCGGACGAGCGGCAGGGTGTGCTCGGGCTCGCCCTCCCTGACGTGGAGCACGGTGCGGGGATGGGCCGCCGTGAACCGGGCGAGAGCGGCGGGCAGCAGGAGCCTGCCGCCGCTGGTGAAGGTGGCGACCGTGAACTGGGGACGGCCGGTGCTGAGCTCGGTGACCTGCTGACGCGCGTGTTCGAGCTCCGCGGTGACGGTTTCCGCGGCCCCGAGCATGATGTGGCCGGCCTGGGTGAGGGTGACGCCGCGGGTGCTGCGGGCGACGACCTGGGCGCCGAGGCTGCGCTCCAGGGCGGCCACCTGCTGGGAGACGGCCGAGGGAGTGAGACGCAGAGCCGTGGCCGCCCGGTTGAAGCTACCGTGCTCAGCCACCGCCCGCAGGACGCGGAGCCGCTGCACATCGATCAACAGTTTTCCTTAATGCGCATCCAGTAAGTCAGGACTTCTGCTGATGACGGTAAGGCCTCAGGATCAAGGCGTGCAAAGAATCTGCGTCATCGGCGGCAGCCGATACTTCGGAAAGATCCTGGTGGAGCGCCTGCTGGCCGCGGGTCACCGGGTCACGGTGATCAACCGCGGCTCGACGCTGCCGCCCGCCGGCGTCGAGCACCTCGTCGCCGACAGGAACGACGAGGCCGCCCTGACGGCCGCGCTCGGCTCGCGCGCCTTCGACGTCGTGGTGGACCAGGTCTGCTACACGCCGGTGCAGGCCGCCATCGCCGCCCGCGCCTTCGCCGGCCGTACCCGGCGCTACGTCATGACCTCCACGATCGAGGTCTACGACCCCGCCACCGCGGCGCTGCCGGCGGTGCCGCAGGACACGCCGGTGCCGGAGGAGATCGTGGACCCGGCCGCCTGGCAGGTGGCCATGGACCTGCCCTGGAACGACGACGCGTACCTGGAGGCGCACTACGCCGAGGGCAAGCGGCAGGCGGAGGCCGTCTTCGCCCGCGCCGGCGGCTTCGCGTTCGCCAGTGTGCGCAGCGCCCATGTGCTCGGCGGCGGCGCGCAGGAGTTCACCGGCAGGCTGGCGTACTACGTCGGGCGCATCGCCGCGGGCGAGGGGATCACCGCGCACGCGCAGGCGCTGCCCACGGTCTTCATCCACTGCCGGGAACTGGCGGACCTGCTGGTGTGGGCCACCACGGCCGGCTTCACCGGTCCGGTCAACGCCTGCTCCGACGGGCCGCTCGACGTACACCGCCTGGTCGCGATCATCGCCGCGCGGGCCGGACGGGAGCCCGTGCTCAGGACCGTCGCCGCGGGGGAGCGGGCTTCGGCGTTCTCCTTCGACCGCCATTACGCCATGAGCAACGCGCGCGCGAAGGCGCTGGGCTTCTCCTTCGGCCACAGCGCCGACTGGCTGCCGGGGGCCGTCGCGGAAACGCTCACCAGCGAGCCGTCACCCACCGTGAGGAACTGAGCCTTCATGCGTCACCGCACCATCGCCCACACCGCCGTCAGCGCCGTCGGCCTGGGCGCCATGCCGCTGTCCATCGAGCACCGCCCCGACGAGGCGCGGGCCATCGCCACCGTCCATGCCGCACTCGACGCCGGCGTCACGCTCATCGACACCGCCGACAGCTACCACTGGCACGCCGGCGAGACCGGACACAACGAGTCGCTGATCGCCCGCGCCCTCGCCCGCTACGGCGGCGACACCTCCGGCGTCCTGGTGGCCACCAAGGGCGGGCGCGGCCGTCCCGGCGACGGCGGCTGGACCGTCACCGGCACCCCCGCCCATCTCAAGCGGGCCGCCGAGGACTCCGCCAGGCGTCTGGGCGTGGACGCGATCGGCCTGTACCAGTTGCACAAGCCGGACCCGGCCGTGCCCTGGGCGGAGTCCGTCGGCGCGCTGCGCGACCTGCTCGACGCGGGGACGATTCGCGCGGCGGGCATCTCCAACGTCACCACCGCCCAGATCCGTCAGGCGCGGCAGATCCTCGGTGACGGACTCGTCTCCGTGCAGAACCAGTACTCACCCGCCGTCCGTGACAGCGAGCCGGAGCTGCGGCTGTGCACCGAGACGGGCCTGGCCTTCCTGCCCTGGAGCCCCCTCGGCGGCATCTCCCGCAGCGCCCTCGACGGCCCCGCCGGCCCCGCCTCCGCCGGCCCCGCCTCCGCCGGCACCGCCTTCCACCGCGTCGCGGCCGAGCGTGACGTCAGCCCCCAGCAGATCGTCCTGGCCTGGCTGCTCGCCCGCTCCCCGGTGGTGATCCCGGTACCGGGCGCGAGCCGTCCGCCCTCCATCACCGACTCGGCCGCGGCCGCGGACCTCACGCTGAGCGCGGAAGAGCTGGCGCTGCTGGAGAACGCTTCGCTGGGCTGAGGGAGGCCGCACAGCCCCCTGCCGGCCGCCCGATCGAGACCTCCTGGACGTCAAGCATCCCGTACGTGATCGCCCTCTCCAGCCGCTCCCCGCGAGCCGTAAGCCGGGCCGAACACGACCAGCAGCGCCAGATCCTCCGTGATGTCCGTGAAGCGATGTTCCTCACCTGCCGGGACGAAGATCACCGCACCGGGGCCGACCTCCTCGTCCCCGCCCGGTGTCGTGATCCTGGCCCGGCCCGCGGTCACCACATAGATCTCGTCCTCGGTGTGCGGGCTCTGCGTGTCGACCCCGCCGGCCGGAATGCAGTACGTACCGACGGACAGGTCCGGCACCTTGAGCTGCTCGACCCAGTCGTTGGCACCCCCGGCAATCGGCCGCGTCCACGCTCCCGCTCCGTTGATGATCTGCATGGCGGCGACCCTACCGGCATTCTCTCGACGCCGGTCGGAGCGGCCGGCGCCTCCGATCGGTCAGAGGTCGTGGGCGTCCACGATTCGCCGGATATACCCGGAACATAGCCGGGCTCTTTAGCATCGCTCCACGTGGACGTCCCTCCGTCTGCGGGCCATCCGGCCGTAGGGTCCAGATCTTCGCGTTACGGGGGGTGATACTTCGATGAGGAAGGAAACGGAGCGAATGGCAGGTAAGTGGTGGAAAGTCAGCCCGTCCATCTACCAGCGGTTGCGTGACGGCGGTGCGGAACTGCCCGACGAAGGCGGCGGCTCCGAGGTGGTGTGGGCGCCGGGCGCGCGCGACGGCGTGCTGATCTACCACTGGAACGGCCAGGCCGACGAGGAGGAGTTGCGGCGGCTGTCCGTGGCGATCGACACGCTCAAGCCGGCGGCCGTGCGCAAGGCGATCGGGGAGGCCCGGATCGTCTCCCTCGTGGACGCGCTGCTGGCCGACGTCAGTTCCGCGAACCTGGACCATGACGGGGTCTACGAACTCGGCTACGCGCTGGCCACCGAATCGGACGAGCGGGAGGCCGTCAAGCTGGGGATCGCGTTGCTGGGCCTGTTCGATGCCGGGAACCACCGCGACGAGCTCATGACGTTGGGGCGGCACGACGAGTTCACGTTGTTCGCGATGATCGCCCTGCGCAACACCGACGACGACCCGACCGCCGACCTGTGGGCGCTGGCCAGGCAGGTGCACGGGTGGGGGCGGATCCACCTCGTGGAGCACCTGGCCCAGGCGTCCGATCCGGCGGTGCGCGAGTGGATCGTCCGCCAGGGTTTCCGCAACGACGTGGCGACCGCCTACCTCGCCGGGACCGCCGCCGGCGCCGGTGATCTCGCGGGCAGGCTCGCCGGTACGCCGGACGACGAGCTGCTGGAGGCGGCGGGTCAGATCCTGGCGGCGCTCACCGATGAGGTCGGGCCGGTCGTCGGCATGCCCGGCTATCCGGAGGGCAGGCGGGCGGCCGAGTTGTATCTCGGTCACATCGAGGCCCGTACCGGTGACGACCGTTCCGCACCCGGGGAGCTGCGGCATTTTCTGTATGTTCATGCCTTGCGCGACTACGTCGCCGAGCACTGGCCCGAGTTGCTGCCCCGGTGCGCGGGGATCCTGGCTCGTCCGATCTGGGCCGAGCTGGCGCCCGCCGCGCTGGCCGGGGCGGATGACGACGCCGCGTTCCGGCATGCCGTTCAGGCGTGTGAGCTGCTGGGCGTCCCGACCGCCGGCGCTCTGCGGGATCGGCTGCGCGTCGATCCGTACGATGGGGCGCATTGGTACGCACTGATGCGGCAGGCGACACCGCAGGACGTGGACGAGACCCTCACCCTGGCGTCCGAGGTCCTCCCGCTGGCCGAGATCGCCTCAGGGCCGGGCCAGGACTCTGGGGCCGGCCCCACCCGCCGCCCCCACCGTGCCCTCGACATGGTCCTGCAGCGGCTGACCGACTGGCCGGGACGCGGCTGGCCCCTGATCGCGGCGGGCCTGGCCAGCCCGGTCGTCCGCAACCGGAACATGGCCATCCGCGCGCTGTCCGCCTGGGACCACGCCACGTTGCCGGCCGACGCGCGGACCGCCGCGGCGGCGGCCCTGCGCGCGGAGCCGGACCCCGAGGTACGCGAGCGCCTGGCACGCCTGCACGAGGGAGGCGGAGACGCTCAGTCCACCGTCCCGCGGTGACCCCTGTCCCGCGGTGATCCCTGTCCCGCGGTGATCCCTGTCCCGCGGTGATCCCTGTCCCGCGGTGATCCCCGTCCCGCGGTGATCCCCGTCCCGCGATGGCCCCGTCCCGCGATGGCCCCGTCCCGCGATGGCCCCGTCCCGCGCTGGGACCGGCTCGCGGTGGCCCGGCCTGGGCCCCCGCCGGTCAGGTTTCGGCGAGGGCGTCCACCGGAGTCGCCTGGGCCGCGCGCCGGCCGGGCAGGACCGAGGCGAGGATGCCGGCGACGACGGCCACGGCCGTGATCCCGAGCGTCTGCGGCACCGACATGGAGAACCGGATGTTCGCCATGTTCAGCTCGGCCCCGACCGCGTACGCGCCGATCCAGCCGAAGAACGCCCCGGCGGCGATGCCGATGACCGCGCCGGCCAGGCTGAGCAGCATCGCCTCGATGGCGAGCATCCAGCGCAGTTGCCGCCGCTGCAGCCCGAGGGCGCGCAGCAGCGCCGACTCGCGGGTGCGTTCGAGCACCGACAGGCCGAGGGTGTTGCCCACGCCGACGAGCGCGATCAGCACCGCCACCGCGAGCAGCATGGTGGACATGGCCAGCAGCCGGTCCAGAGCCGTGTGGTAGACGAGCTTGGCCGTCAGCCCGCCGCCGACCTCCGCGCCGGTGAGGGGTTCGGCGACGGTACGCAGTTGCGAGCGCAGCGCCGTGATGTCGGCCCCCTGCCGGGCCTTGGCCCAGACCGCGCCGAGCGGCGCGTCGGTGTCGAGGGCCGCGAGCACGGAGGGTGCCACGACCAGACCCCCGGTGGGGGCCAGGGGGTCGCCGCGCACAGGCAGGGTGACCGATCCCGAGCGGCCGGTGACGGTGAGGCGGGTGCCGTTCTTGATGCCGGCGTCTTCGAGCAGGTAGGGGTCGGCGAGCACGGCCTCGGCGGTGATCGGCGGGCGCGGCGCCCACAAGGTGGTCAGCGCGCCGGCGTCGGGACCCTGCGCCAGGACACGCTTCGTGCTCCCGCCGGCCTTGATGGCGACCCGGGTCGACCGCACCCCCTTGGCGTCGGTGATCCCGGAGATCGCGGCGACGTCGCCGACGGTGCCGGCCGGCAGCGGGCCGGTGAGCATCGACACGGTGACGTCGATCGGGTAACGCGCGTCGAGATTGTCGTCGGCCGTCGCCTTCATGCTCTCCGCGCCGACCTGGAGGGCGACGACCAGCCCGACCGCGAGCATCAGGGCGGCCCCGGTCGCGGCCGCCCTGCCGGGGTTGCGCAACGTGTTGTCGGTGGCCAGCCGCGCGGTCGGGCCGGTGCGACGCAGCGTTGAGCCCAGGCCGCGCAGCAGCGGCGGCAGGTACGACCCGGTCGCGGCTAGCAGCCCGACGGCGCACACGAACGACCCGCCGATGAAGTACGCCAGCGCGAACAGCGTGCCGGTGAAGCCCAGCCCGATCCCGGCCAGCCCGAGGACGACCAGGGCCGGCGGCACCGCCCGGCGGACGAACGAGGCCCGGCGCCCGATCGCGTCGCCGGCGACCGTACGGAGCGCCTCCAGGGGCGCGATCATGGCCGCCCGCCGCGCCGGCAGCAGGACCGACAGCACTGCGATCACGACCCCCACGACGGCGACGGCGGCCACCTGCCCGGCCGGGACGCTGACCGTCTGGTCCAGCACGACCGCGACCACGGCCGAGAGCGCCACGCCGAGCCCGACGCCGAGCAGCGAACCGATGACGCCGATCGCGGTCGCCTCGACGAGCAGCCCGCGCCGGATGTGGTCGCGCCGGCCGCCGACCGCCCGGAGCAGCCCGATCTGCCGGCGCCGCTGCGCGACCAGGATGAGGAACGTGTTCACGATCATGATGCTCCCGACCAGCAGCGCGACCGCCCCGAACACCAGCAGGAGCAGCTGGAAGACGTACACGCCCTGGGTCCGCTGGGAGATGAGGCGCTGGACCATCCCCCCGGACGTCTCCACCCGGGCGCCGCCTCCGGTCACCGCCTGGACCCGTTCGGCGAGCTGGCTTCGGGAGAGCGTGCCGTCGCCGATGACGAGGATCTCCGTCTGCTCCGACGTGCGGATCGAGTCCACGGCGGTGTAGAAGGAAGGGGCGACGAAGGAGTTGAGCGTCAGCCCCGACAGCAGCGAGTCGCCCTGATGGGTGAGCCCGGTGACGGTCAGCGTCGCGGACGTGTTCTTGTCGGTGATCGTGATCCGGTCGCCGACGCCCAGGTTGAGCTGCCGCGCGGTGACGTTGCCGAGGGCGATGTCGCCGGGCCCGGCCGGCCAGCGGCCCTCGGCCAGGTCGGTCCAGCGCAGCTTCGGGTTGTCCGGGAGCGACTGCTGCTGCACCCAGTCGGACGAGCCGCTCACCCAGCCGCGGGACAGGAAGCTGAGGTCCGCCGAGGCGACCCCGGCCACCTTTCCGACCTGCGCGGCCAGGCGGGCCTGCGCGGCCCGGTCGCCGGTGCGGACGGTGACCACGACGTCCGTCTCGGAGACCCGGGCGATGATGGTGCGCTCGAACGTCTTCGTCTCGCCGGCCAGCACGGTCACCGAGGCGGTGAGGTAGCCGACACTGATCATGATCGCGACGATGACGGCGACCACGCGGCGCGGGTTGTACCGCAACTCGGCGAACGCGTTGCGGGCCATGGGAAAGCGGGTCCGGCGGCCGGTGATCATGCGGCCAGCCTCCGCATCGCGCCCAGGACCGCGTCCGCGGTGGGCTCGCGCAGCTCGTCGACGATCAGGCCGTCGCTGAGCAGCAGCGCCCGGTCGGCGTAGGAGGCGGCGATCGGGTCGTGGGTCACCATCACGATCGTCTGGCCCAGCTCACGGCAGGAGCGGCGCAGGAAGCTCAGCAGGGTCGCCGCGGTGTGGGAGTCGAGGGCGCCGGTCGGCTCGTCGGCGAAGACCACCTCAGGCCCCGTGACCAGGGCACGCGCGATCGCGACCCGCTGCTGCTGCCCGCCGGACAGCTCGGCGGGACGGTGGCCGAGACGGTCGCCGATGGCCAGCGAGCCGACGACGGAGGCGAGCCGGGCGGGATCCGCCCGGCGGCCCGCGAGATCCAGCGGCAGCAGGATGTTCTGCTCCGCCGTCAGCGTCGGCAGCAGGTTGAACGACTGGAACACGAAACCGATCCGGTCCCGCCGGACCCGGGTCAGCTCCCGGTCGCCGAGCACGGAGATGTCCTGGCCGCCGATGTACGCCTGGCCGCCGGTGGGCCGGTCGAGCCCGGCCAGGCAGTGCATGAACGTGGACTTGCCTGATCCGGACGGGCCCATGACGGCGGTGAACGTCGCCCGCCCGAAGTCGGCCGTGACACCCCGCAGCGCCGGCACGGCGGTGTCGCCGGTGCCGTAGGTCTTCGTGAGGTCCCGTGCGGCGGCCGCCGAGGTCGTCTCCCGCGGCCCTGAACGGTCCACGGCGGAGCTGTGTGCGGTCATGAGTGCCCTTGTCTGTCGCCGGTGATTCGGTTGCCGGGTGCCCAACGTAGGCAGCCGCGGGCGGAAGCGAATCTGTCCACGGTCTGGACTTCGGAACGGGCTCTGCGACCGTGGTCGTAGGGCGAAAGCGCGCAGGTCGTAGGCGGTGGCGCCGGGACACGGGGGGCGCAGAGGGACGCGGAGGGGCACGGAGGGACGCGGAGGGACGCGGAGGGACGCGGAGGGACGCGGGCCGGGGTCAGCGGCGGTCGGGTGTGGCCAGGCCGGTCTCGAAGGCGAAGAGCACCAGCGCGACCCGGTCGCGGCACCCCAGTTTCGCCAGCAGGTTGCCGACGTGGGTCTTCACCGTGCCCTCGGCCATGTGCAACCGGGCCGCGATCTCGGCGTTGGTGGCCCCGGACGCGATCGCGCCGAGCGCCTCGCCCTCCCGGGGCGTGATCAGCGCGAGGCGTCCGTCGTCGGTGGCGGGCCCGCCCGGCAACCGGTCGGCGAAGTGGGCGATCAGCCGCCGGGTCGCGGACGGCGCGACGACCGAGCCGCCGGCGGCGACGCCGCGTACCGCCGCCAGCAGCTCCTCCTGGCGGGCGTCCTTGAGCATGAACCCGGCCGCGCCCGCGCGCAGGGCCGCGAAGACGTACTCGTCCAGGTCGAACGTGGTCAGGATCAGCACCTGCGCCGGATGCCCGAGCCTGGTCAGCCGCCTGGTGGCGGTCAGGCCGTCCATGACCGGCATGCGTACGTCCATCAGCACCACGTCGGCCGCCACGCCGCGCAGCCTCGTGACCGCTTCCGCGCCGTCACCGGCCTCGCCCACCACGGTCAGGTCGTCCTGCGACTCGATCATCATCCGCAGCCCGGCGCGGACGAGCCGCTGGTCGTCGACGAGGAACAGACCGAGCGTCATCCGGCCGCCGACCCCGTCGCCCGGGGCGCCGGCAGGACCGCGTGCACCTCGAAGCCGCCGCCGCGGCGCGGTCCCGCGGTCAGGGTGCCGTCGTGCAACTGAACCCGTTCGCGCATCGCCACCAGCCCCGTGCCACGGCCGCCCGGATCCACGGCGCCGCCGCGGCCGTCGTCGCGCACGCGCACGGTGACCTCGCGGCCGGTGACGGTGATGGCGACCTGCGCGCGGGCGGCAGGACCGGCGTGGCGGAGCACGTTCGTCAGGCTCTCCTGGACGATCCGGTAGACCGTGAGCCCAGCCAGCGGGCTCACGGCGCCCGGGTCGCCCTGGACGTGGAGCAGGGCCCGGTCGTCGAGGCGGGCCACCAGGTCCGCGACGTCGTCGAGCCCGACGGCGGGACGGTAGCCGGCGGCCGGCCCCGGCTCGTGCCTGCGCAGCAGCGCCACCACCCCGCGCAGCTCGTCGAGCGCCTCCCTGGAGGTGTCGGCGATCACCGTGAGGATCTCCTGCGACCGGTGCGGATGGCGGGCCACCATCGCCCGGCCGCCCTCGGCCTGCACGGCGATGACGGCCAGCGAGTGTGCCACGAGGTCGTGGATCTCGCGGGCCACCTCGTGGCGTTCGTCGACGGCGGCGCGGCGGATCGCCCGCTCCCGCTCGGCCATCGCGGACCGCTGCCGCTCGGCTCGTTCGTGCTCCTGCCGCTCGCGCAGCTCCTCGCGTTCGCGGGCCCGCCGGCCGACGACGAACGCGGCGACGACGACGGCGCCGTGACCGGCTATCGAGGTCACCCAGCTCCCCGGGGACGGCGCATCGAGATGGACGCTCAGCCACCGGGCCGGCCCGATCACCGCTCCGGCCAGCCCGACCGCGAGCGCTGCCTTGGCCGCCGCGACCGTCGCCCAGCGGGCCAGGCTGTGCACGACGACCGGCACGGCCACCACCGCCACCGTCGCGTCCCTCAGCACCACGACGTGGAGCGCCGCGGCGACGCACATGGTGATCAGCGCCGTCCACGGGCAGGCCCGGCGCAGCACCAGCGGGACGCACATCGCCACGACGATCGCCGCGTGGGGCAGGTGCGGCAGGATGACGACCCCGGCCACGGCCAGCCCGACGGCGAGCCGAGCGTCACGCAGCAGCCGCCCGGCGGGGTGGGTGTCACGCAGCAGGCCGGCGACAGGACGGGCGCCACGCAGCAGGCGGGTGGCCGCGTGGGGTGCACGCGGCGGCCGGACGGCGGTGGAGTGGTGCGGAGCAGGCATGGCACCTCCCACCGTAGACGGGACCGGCGCCGTTGCCATCCGACCACGGTCGCAGATCGCCCCAGCCTCTCGTCTGACTCAGGCGGTGCTCCGGGCCGGTCCGGTGCCGGCGGCGGTCGACTCGGGCGCGGTTCTCGCCAGGAACGGCAGGATCACGTCGGCCATCTCGTCGGGCACCTCCTCGGCCAGGTCGTGTCCCGCGTCGAAGACGTGACCGGTGACGTCGTGGGCCATGAGCCGCAGCTGAGACTCGTTGCGTTCGCCGATGAAGGCCGAGCCGCCGAGCGCCAGGACCGGGAGGTCCAGCTTCCGCCGCGCCGCCTGCCGGCTCTGCTCGGCGTCCACCAGCATCGCCCGGTAGATCGACAACATCGCGCGGATGCCGCCGGGCATGGAGTAGGTGCGCACGTACTCCTCGACGGCATCGGGAGTGGCCGAGTCGGGGTGGGTGCGCTCGTTCTTGATCATGTACGTGATCAGCTCGCGCTCGTGCCCGGAGATCAGCATCTCGGGCACGTCGGGCTGGAAGTAGAAGCCCAGATGCCACAGGTGCATGCCACCGGCGACGTTCTCAGGGGTGAGCGCGGTGTGCTCCTCGAAGCCGAACCCCGGGAACAGCGCCTCGGCGAAGACGAGGGCCAGGACGCGCTCGCGGTGCCGGGCGGCGAGCTGGTAGCCGATCACCGCGCCCCAGTCCTCGCCCGCCACCGCGTACCTCTCGTGCCCGAGGTGAGCCATGAGTTCGGCGACGTCCTCGCTCATCGTCACGGAGTCGTAGCCGCCGGCGGGGCGGGCCGAGTCGCCGAGGCCGCGCAGGTCGGGTACGACGACCGTGTGGTGAGGCGTGAGCCGCTTGAGCAGGTGGCGCCAGTGGTAGCCGGTCTTGGGCACGCCGTGCAGCAGCACCACGGCCGGTCCTGAACCGGCCGTCCGGTAGTGCAGGCTCGTGCCGTTGACGCCGGCCCGGCCTGTGCGGACTGGCCTGCCGTCGTGGTCGTACATCATGAGTTTTCTCGGCCTTTCTGGATCAGTTGATACAGTTTGCGGACAGGAAAGATCAGTCGAGGGCGGTCAGGGCGACCTCCACGAGGGGTTCGAGGGCGCGGGCGTCCGGTGTGATCTTCGAGGAGACCAGCAGCCCGTTGAGGAAGGTGACGAGGAAGGCGGCCAGCGTGCCGGGGTCGTGGCGGGCCGCGACCTCGCCTCGCTCCGCCGCGGCGCTCAGCACGTCGGTCAGCGCCCGCTGGCTGGCGTCCTGCATGTCGCGGATGACGCGCCGGATCGACGGATCCTCGGGCAGGCGCTCGCACGCGGCGTTGACCGCCAGGCAGCCCTGGCCCCCGTTGCCCACGGCGATCCGGACCCGTTCCACCAGCATCGCGCGGATCGCCGAACGGGCATCCTTGCCCTCGGCCAGGTCGCGCAGCGCGGTCGCGGCCAGGGTGGTGCGGTAGTGCTCCAGCGCCGCGCGGTAGAGGCCGTCCTTGTCGCCGAACGCCGCGTACAGCGAGCCCTGGCCGATGCCCAGGCGGCCGGTCAGGTCGCGCAGGGAGGTCGCCTCGTAGCCGCGCGTCCAGAACAGCTCCATCGCGCGGCTCACCGCCGCCTCGGTGTCGAACTCCCGCGTTCTCGCCATGTCCTCACCGTAACACCTTTCTGGAGCAATCGATCCACAAAGGGTGCCCGGCACCCGCCCGCCGGATGGCCGCGTTCCCCGTGGCATGGGGAGGGGGCCGCACCGGCGGCTGGTGCGACCCCCTCGGTCTTCCGGTTCTGGCGGAATCGTGGTGAGGCGAGATGGCCGTGATACGGCCCGGCTCGACTCGGTTCGGTTGGTCGGTTGCTCGGTTCGGTTGCTCGGTTCGGCTTGCTGGATCGATCGGTTCGGCCGGCACGGACGGCCCGGTTCAACCAGCCTGTCTGGTCAACCGATCCGATCGGCTCGGTTCGGTGGGTTCGGCCGGATTGGTGCGGCTAGGTCCGGCTTGGTGTGGCTCGGACGGTCGTCGGCTTGGCATGGTGTGGTTACTCGGCGTCGATCGGCACCTTCGCCTCCGCCGCCGCCGCCTCCGCCGCCTCCGCCGCCTCCGCCGCCTCCGCCG
>NZ_BAAAMU010000190.1:0-15657 GCF_039529435.1 Nonomuraea maheshkhaliensis | reverse complement strand
CGGCCGAGTCGACGACCAGGTGAAAATCCGTGGGTTCCGCGTCGAACCAGGCGAGATCACCGCGACCCTGGCCGCGTGCCCGGCAGTGAGCCAGGCGGCCGTCATCGCCCGCGAGGAGGGCCCAGGCGACATCCGCCTCGTCGGCTACCTCGTGGCCGACGACCCCGAGAACGCCGCTGACCTCCCGTCAGCGGCCCGCAAATTCGCCGCCGACCGCCTCCCCGACCACCTGATCCCGTCCGCCTGGGTGGTGCTCGACGCGCTCCCGCTGACCGCCAACGGCAAGCTCGACCGCCACGCCCTGCCCGCCCCCGACTACGGCTCCGCCCAGACCGAGGGCGGCCGCCCGGCGGCGACGGCGCAGGAGGAGATCCTCTGCCTGGCCTTCGCCGAGGTGCTCGGCCTGGACGGCGTCGGCGTGGACGACGACTTCTTCGCCCTCGGCGGCCACTCGCTGCTCGCCGTCCGCCTGGTCAGCCGCATCCGCGCCCTGCTCGGCGTCGAGATCGAGATCCGCGCCCTGTTCGACGCCCCCACCGTCGCGGGACTGGCGGCCGGCCTCAACGGCGCCGCCCGCGCGCGGGCGCCGCTGACGGCAGGTACACGCCCCGAACGCGTTCCCCTGTCGTACGGGCAGCGGCGCATGTGGATCATCGCCCAGCTCGAAGGCCCCAGCGCCACCTACAACATCCCCGTGGCGGTACGCCTGTCCGGCACGATCGACAGCCACGCCATGGGCGCCGCCTTCCGTGACGTCATCGGCCGCCACGAGGTGCTCCGCACCGTGTTCCCCGTCGCCGACGGCGAGCCGTACCAGCGGATCATCCCCGTTGACGACCTCGACTGGGAGCTGACCGTCAGGCAGGTCGCGCCGCACGAGCTGGCGGCGGCGGTGGAGGAGGCGCGGGCGCACACGTTCGACCTGTCCGCGCAGGCGCCGATCCGGGCCTGGCTGTTCACCACCGGCCCTGACGAGCACGTGCTCGTCGTCGTGGTGCACCACATCGCCGGTGACGGCTGGTCGTGGGCGCCGCTGGCGCGCGACGTCTCCGCCGCCTACGCCGCCCGCCGCGACGGCCGGGCCCCGGAGTGGGAGCCGCTGCCCGTCCAGTACGCCGACTACGCGCTCTGGCAACGCGACGTCCTCGGCGACAGCGAGGACCCCGCCAGCCTGATCTCCAGTCAGGTCGCCTACTGGCGCGACACGCTGGCCGGCCTGCCCGAGGAGCTGCCGCTGCCGTTCGACCGGCCGCGCCAGGAGGTCGCCGGGCACCTGGGCCGGCGGGTGCCGGTGGAGGTCCCGGCGGACGTGCACGCCCGGCTGCGCGAGGTCGCCCGCGCTGAGGGCGTCACCATGTTCATGATGGTCCAGGGCGCGCTGGCGGTGCTCCTGTCCCGGCTCGGCGGCGGCACCGACGTCCCCATCGGCTCCGCGCTGGCCGGGCGGACGGACGAGGCGCTGGACGGCCTGGTGGGCTACTTCGTCAACACCTTCGTCCTGCGCACCGACCTGTCAGGCGACCCCACGTTCCGCGAGGTGCTCGCCCGGGTCAGGGAGGCCGGGCTCGGCGCGTTCGCCCACCCCGACGTCCCGTTCGAGCGCCTGGTCGAGGAGCTGTCGCCGGCCAGATCGCTGGCCCGGCACCCGCTCTTCCAGGTGATGCTGCTGCTGCAGAACAATGCGGGCGCCAGCCTCGACCTGCCGGGCCTGGACGCCGGCCGCCGCCCCGGCGGTGGCGAGGCGGCGGCGGGGGAGGACACGTCCGTGGTCAAGTTCGACCTGGACGTCAGCCTCGGCGAGGCGTTCGACGCGGACGGCGGCGCGGCGGGCCTGCGTGGCGCGGTCGTCGGCGCGGCCGACCTGTTCGACCGCGCCTCGGTCGAGCGCATCGCCGAACGCCTGGTCCGGGTGCTGGCCGCCCTGTCGGCCGATCCCGGCCTGCGGCTCAGCGCGGTGGACGTGCTCGGCGACGCCGAACGCCGGCTCATGCTCACCGGCTGGAACGACACCGCCGCCCCCGTACCGGATACGACGGTCGTCGGGCTGTTCGAGGCGCAGGTCGCCCGCACCCCTGACGCGGTGGCCCTGACCTGCGGTGACGTGGAGCTGACGTACGCCGAGCTGGACCGGCGGGCCAACCAGGTGGCCGGACGCCTCATCGGCCTGGGCATCGGGCCCGAGTCCGTCGTCGCCGCCGTCTTCGAGCGCGGGATCGAGCTGGTGGTGTCACTGCTCGGCGTGATCAAGGCGGGCGCCGCCTACCTGCCGATCGACCCGGCCTACCCGGCGGGCCGCATCGCGTACGTGATCGCCGACTCCGGCGCGGCCTGCGTGCTGACCGGCGAGGACCTGCGCCCGCGCCTGCCCGAGTTCGAGATCGACGCCGGCGTGCCCGTCGTCGTGGCCGGCGAGCCGGAGGTGCTGGCACAGGCCGGCACCAGGCCGGACGTGACCGTGGAGCCCCGCCACCCCATGTGGGTGATCTACACCTCCGGCTCCACCGGACGCCCCAAGGGCGTGCTGGTCGAGCAGCACGCGATCGTCAACTTCCTGCTGTCGATGCGGGACACGTTCGCGCCCACCGCCGCCGATCGGCTGCTGGCCGTCAGCACGCACGGATGCGACATGGCGGGCTTCGAGTTCTACCTGCCGCTGGTGACCGGCGCCCGCGTCGTCCTCGCCGAGCAGGAGCAGGTGCTCGACCCGTGGGCGCTGCGCGCGCTGATCCGCACCGCCGGCGTCACCATGGTGCACGCCACCCCCAGCCTGTGGCGCGGCCTGATCGCCGACGACGGCGACCCCGTGGACTGGACGACCGTCCGTGCCATGATCGGCGCCGAGGCGCTGCCGGCCGACCTGGCGCGCACGATCCTCGGCCGGACCCCGACCCTGACGAACCTGTACGGCCCCACCGAGACCACGGTCTGGTCCACCGCGAAGGTGCTGGCCGGCCCCACGGCCGACGTGTCGTCCATCGGCGCGCCCGTCGCCAACACGCAGGTCTACGTGCTCGACGACGCCCTCCAGCCGGTCGCGCCCGGCGTGGCCGGCGAGCTCTACATCGCCGGTGACGGCCTGGCCCGCGGCTACCTCGGCCGTCCCGGGCTCACCGCCTCCCGCTTCGTGGCCTGCCCGTTCCGGCCCGGCGGCGCGCGCATGTACCGGACCGGCGACGTGGTGCGGTGGAGCGCCGGCGGCGAGCTCCAGTACGTCGGCCGCTCCGACGACCAGGTCAAGATCCGCGGCTTCCGGGTGGAGCTGGGCGAAGTCGAGGCCGTGCTGGCCGCGTACCCGCGCGTGACGCAGGCCGTGGCGCTGGTCCGCGAGGACGGGCCCGGCGACCGGCGGCTCGACGTCGTGGTGGTCCCCGGAGGCGACGCCGACGGACTCGGTCCGGCGGTGCGCGCCGCCGCCCAGGAACGCCTGCCCGGCTACATGGTGCCGGCGTCCGTCGTGGTGATCGACCGGCTGCCGCTGATGCCGAACGGCAAGCTCGACCGCAAGGCCCTGCCCGCCCCCGGCACCGGCGCGGAGGAACGCACCGTCACCCACTGGGACGTCACCTCGATCGCGGCCGGCCTGTGCGAGGCGTTCGCCGAGGTGCTCGGCCGCGACAGCGTGGGCCTGGACGACGACTTCTTCGCCCTCGGCGGCCACTCCCTGCTGGCCGTCCGGCTCGTCGAACGGCTGCGCGGGCGCGGCGTGACGATCGCGGTCCGCGACCTGTTCGTGGCCCCCACCGTCGCCGAGCTGATGCGGCGGATGACGCTCTCCTCGGTACGCGACGCGCTCGACGTGCTGCTGCCCATCCGCACGGAGGGCGAGCGGGACCCCTTCTTCTGCATCCACGCCGCGGGCGGCCTGAGCTGGTGCTACATGCCGCTGGCCCGCCACGCCCAGCCGGACATCCCCCTGTACGGGGTGCAGTCCCGCGGCCTGGACGGCACCACGGAGTTCGCCCGCTCCATCGGGGAGATGGCCGCCGACTACATCGAGCAGATCCGCTCCGTGCAGCCGCACGGCCCGTACCACCTGCTCGGCTGGTCGTACGGGGGTGGCGTCGCTCATGAGATCGCCGTCCAGCTCCGCGCGGCCGGTGAGCAGGTCGGGGCGCTGGTCCTGCTCGACCAGTACCCGTGGGTTCCCGCCGAGCAGGAGGCCCCGGACGAACACGCGGAGGAGCACGGCGGGGACCCCGACGCCGCGCTCGAACGGCAGATGGACATCGTCCGCTGGCAGGCGGGCAACGGCTTCGGCGCCGCCACCGAGGACGAGATCCGCACGTTCGCGCGGCTCCTGCGCAACCACCGTAAGTTGCGCCGCGGCTTCGAGCACGGCCGGTTCGACGGGGACGTGCTGGTGGTCGTGGCCGACGAGAGTGGTTCCGACGAGGCGCGCAGGCCCGAGTTGTGGCGGCCGTACGTGACGGGGGAGATCGGGGTGGCCCGCATCCCCTGCACCCACTACGACATCGCCAAGCCGGACACCCTGGGCCAGGTGTGGGCCGCGGTGTCCGACTGGCTGCGGCTGGACGGGTGACGGCGGGCAGCCGGACGGCTGACGGCGAAGAGCCCGCCCCCGAGTGATCGGGAGGCGGGCTCTTCGGGAGCCGGGCGCTCGGGCCTGGGGGAGGCGGGCTCGGGCAGGCGGGTCGTCAGCCGTGTCGCTTCAGCTCGTGGAAGAAGCCGGGCACCGTCATGAGGTCGCCCGCCGCGCCCACCTCGTCGTAGACGTACCTGGCCACGGCGAGGTCGAGCACCCCGAGGCCGAACGGCGAGAACACCACGGGCCGGTCGGCCGGCGGCGTCAGGGTGCCTTCCAGCACGTCGTACAGGGTGCCGGCGACGAAGGAACGGCCGCCGGTGCGCTGCTCGGCCAGGTGCGGCGACGTACCGGCCTTCAGGCAGTGCTCGACGTCGTCGAGGACGTTCCACGACGAAAGGATGATCTCCGGCGACAGGTCGCGCAGCGAGACGTGCAGCACCAGTGGATTGTGCGCCAGCGCCTCGGGCGCGTGAATGTGCGGCTCGCCCGCCACCGTCGCCAGGACGACCAGGTCGGACGCCGCGATCAGTGACTCGGCGTCGTCGTGGAACGTGACCTCCTCCGCCCCCGACCGCGTCAGGTAGGCGCCGAAGCCCTCTGCGTGCTCCTTGGCGAGGTCGAAGACGCCCACCTCGTCGAAGGACAGACCGGCCGCCACCAGATAGGTATGGATGTAACGGGCGATCAGCCCGGTGCCGATGAAACCGGCGCGCCGCGGCGTCACCCCCCGGGCGGTGGCCAGCGTCGTGGCCGCGAGCGCGGCGGAGCCGGCGGTGCGGGCCGCGCTGATGATCGAGCTCTCCAGGCAGGCCAGCGGGTAACCGGTCGCCGTGTCGTTGAGGATGAGCACCGCCGAGGCGCGCGGGAGGCCGGCCGCCACGTTCTCGGGGAACGAGGAGATCCACTTGATGCCGTGCACGTCCACGGGCTTCCCGGCCGACGCGGGCAGCGCGATGATCCGGGAGGAGGGCCGGTCGGGGAAGCGCAGGAAGTAGGAGTCGGGGTTGACCGTCCCGCCCCCGCCGTGCAGCCGGTACGCGCCCTCAACCACCTCCATGACCTGCTTCTCCCTGCCGTGCAGGACACCGGCGACCTGCTCTCCTGAGACGACGGCGAACGACGGGACCTGACTCATGGGTGCGTGCTCCAATGCGGTCGGTCGGGCAGGTCGAGAGGGCCGAAGTGCTCGCGCAGCCAGCCCTCCTCGTAGATCGAGTCCAGGTAGCGCTCGCCGAGGTCGGGAGCGACCGCCAGGGCGACCGGCTCCTCACCCGGATACTTCTCCTCCAGCCAGCGCGCGGCGCCGCTCACCACGGTGCCCGTCGAGCCGCCGAACAGGAACCCGCGTGCGGCCAGGCCGTGACAGGCGCGGATCGTGTCCGTCTCCGGCACGTGCACCACGTCGTCCACCCACGACTCGTCGACCAGCTCCGGCCGCACGCTCGTGCCCAGTCCCGGCACCATGCGGCGCTCGGGGACGTCGGAGGCCGCGCCGTGCGGCCCGTTGTAGTGGTCGAACGTCACCGAGCCCACCGCGTCGACCGCCACGATCGTGACCGGCGCGCCGCGCTCCTTGAAGTAGCGGGCGCAGCCCATCAGCGTGCCCGTGGTGCCCGCGCCGACGAACAGCACCTCCAGGCCGGGGAAGTTGCGCTCGATCGCGGGTGCGGTGTGCCGGTAGTGGGCCCGCCAGTTGCCGGGGTTGGCGTACTGGTTGAGCCAGACGTACCGGTCGTCGGCGGCGCACAGGTCGCGGACGTAGCGGATGCGGCTCTCCAGGTAGCCGCCGTTGGCGTCCTGCTCCCCGATCACCACGACCTCCGCGCCGAGCGAGCGCATCAGCCGCATGGAGGCGGTGTTGCAGCGCGGGTCGGTCACGCACACGAAACGCAGGCCCTTGTCGGCCGCGACCATCGCCAGCGCGATGCCCAGGTTGCCGGACGACGACTCTACCAGCACGCAGTCAGGCCCGACCAGACCGCCGCGCTCGGCGGCCTCCACCATTTCCATGGCCGCCTTCAGCTTGACAGAACCGGCGAAGTTGAACCCCTCGCATTTCAAATAGAGCGGGGTCCCCGTCACCGTCCGCAAATCGATGAAAAGGTCTTCGACGTTGAACTCCTGCGGAGCTTTGATAACGGGCACTTCGCCGAATCCCCCAGTTTGACGGGAATGGACGCGACAGAAACACGTCAGGGAAGTCGAAGCGATCGACCGGCCTATTCTCCGGCTCTGCACGACCTTGATCGCGGTAGCTCCGGTCACGATACTTGAGGAAATCTCGGCCCGGCAAGGTCGGCTATTTCCCCGCATTTACCGGAGCGTGCACATGACATTCGCGGACGCCCTGCTCGGCCAGGACGAGCTGCCCAGGCTGCCCATCTCGCCGCGGCAGGCCGAACGTGCCCGCGCCGCGGCGGCGCGCCGCCCCCATCCGGTGGACCTCGCCGACGCCGTGATCACCCTGGTCGAGCGCACCGCCGCCGTGGACGGGGGCCGCCTCGCGGTGACCGACGACACCCGCCGCCTCACCTACGCCGGCCTCGCCGCGGAGGCCCGCCGCCTGGCCTCGCTGCTGGAGCGCTCGGGCGCGGGACCCGGCACGGTGGTGGCGGTGGGCGGGGAGCGCAACGCCGCGGTCATCGCCGGGTTCCTGGCGATCGAGCTCCTCGGGGCCGTGTACGTACCCGCCGACGCCACCTGGCCGGCTGCCCGGGTGGCCGAGGTGCTGACGAGGGCCGGCGCCGCCCTGCTCCTGGACACGGGAGCCGGCGCCGCCTCGCCCGCACACGCCGCCGGGGCCGGCGCCGCCTCGCCCACGCTCACCGCCGGAGCGCGGGAGGCGGGGGTGCGGCTCGTTCGTGCGGGGGAGGCCGCCGCGCAGCCGCTCTGGTCGGGACCGGCTCGGCTCGACGGCCTCGACCAGCCGCGGTACATGCTGTTCACCTCCGGCTCGACCGGCCGGCCGAAGGGTGCGGTGGTCGAGCACCAGGGCATGCTCAACCATCTGCACGCCAAGGTCGTCGACCTGGGCCTGACCGCCGGCGACACGGTGGCGCAGACCGCGCCGCTCGGGTTCGACATCTCCATCTGGCAGCTGCTCTGCCCGCTCGTCGTCGGCGGCCGGGTCCGCGTCGTCGGCGACGCGACGGCGTACGACTCGGTGGCCTTCGCGCGTCTGGTCGGCGCGGAGGACATCACGATCGTCGAACTCGTCCCCACGATGGTCCGCCTACTGCTCGACGACCTCGCCACCGCCTCCCGGACAGGCCCGTCCGACGACCCCTCCGGGACAGGGCCGCTCGGGGGACTGCGCTGGATGCTGGCCACCGGGGAGGAGCTGCCCACCGAGGTGGCGCGGCGCTGGTTGCGGGAGATGCCGCACGCCGGGCTCGTCAACGCCTACGGGCCCACCGAGTGCTCCGACGACGTCACCCACCACACGGTCACCGCCGCCGACCTCGACCTGCTGCGCCTGCCGATCGGCGGGCCCGTCGTCAACGCCGACCTGTACGTCCTGCGCCACGAGGACGACGGCTGGCACGCCTGCGAGACGGGCGAGACGGGCGAGCTGTTCGTCGGCGGCGTCTGCGTGGGCCGCGGATACGCCGGCGACCACGACCGCACACGCGAGGCGTTCTTCCAGGACCCGTTCCACGACACCCCCACCGGCCGCCTCTACCGCACCGGCGACGCGGTCCGGGCCCTGCCGGGCGGGGCGCTGCAGTACCTCGGCCGCGTCGACCGCCAGGTCAAGATCGCGGGGGTGCGGATGGAGCTGGGCGAGATCGAGGCGGTGCTCCAGCGCCACCCCAGCGTCGGCGCGGCGGCGGTCGTGGTCCGCGACTTCGCCCGCTGATCCTGGCCGCGACACGCGAAGGGCGGGCGCCGACGACCGGTGCCCGCCCTTCGTGCCGTCGCTCAGCCCTCGGCCCAGCCGTGGTTCTTGGCGAACTGCAGCAGTCCGGTACGGATCTGCATGATCTGCGCGCCGGTGAGCGTCGGCGCCTGGCTGAGCAGGATCTCCGTCACCTCCCGCAGGTAGTCGTCTGCGTCGAGCACGTCGCACAGGGAGTCGTCATCGTCGCCCTGCGCGGTCGTGACGCGCGAGGGAACGGCCGCCACTGTGGTCACGGCCGGCGGCGTCTCGGCCGGTCGCACCCGCCACGCCTTCGGCCCCTTGTCGCCCTCCTCGACCTCGAACACCACCGAGAGCCCGGCCCGCACCTCGGACTCGGGCATCAGCATGTCGTTGACGTGCAGGAAGACGTCCTCGCCGCCACCGTCGGGCGCGATGAAGCCGTAGCCCCGCGCCGCGTCGAACTTCACCACTCGTCCAGAAACCACCACAACCCCCAAACCTCGGACCCCATGTCCGATACCTCGCTCCACAACATAGAGCCACCGGACCGGCTGACGGGAGTTCCGCCCGCCGGCCCGCCCTCGTGCCGCCAATCGTTGCCGCTAACCGGCCACTGACCGGCCGGTCCATCGCGCCGCCAACCGGCTCGTTCGCCGCATTGTTCACCTGCCCACTCAGGGGTCCACGTACCGGTTGCCGACAGATGGCCCGCTCAGCCGCCGGTTCCGGCCGCCTGCTGGGCGAACTGCGTCCGGTACAGGTCCGCGTACAGGCCGCCTCCCAGCAACAGCTCTTCGTGCGTGCCGCGCTCCCTGATCCGGCCCGCCTCGATGACCAGGATCTGATCGGCGTTCCTGACCGTGGACAGCCGGTGGGCGATCACCAGCGACGTCCGCCCCGACAGCGCCGTCTCCAGCGCCCGCTGGATCGCGGCCTCCGACTCCGAGTCCAGGTGCGCCGTCGCCTCGTCGAGCACGACGATCGGCGGAGCCTTGAGCAGCAGCCTGGCCAGGGCCACCCGCTGCTTCTCGCCGCCGGACAGGCGGTGGCCGCGCTCGCCCACCACGGTGTCCAGGCCGTCCGGCAGGGCGCTGATCGTGTCCCAGACGAGCGCCGCCCGGCACGCCTCGATCAGCTCGCGCTCGGTCGCCCCGCGCCGCGCGTACTCGAGGTTGGCCCGCAGCGTGTCGTGGAACAGGTGCGCGTCCTGCGTGACCACCCCCACCGCGTGGCGCAGGGACCGCAGGGCCAGGTCGCGGACGTCCTGGCCGCCGACGCGCACCACGCCCTCGGTGGCGTCGTAGAGACGCGGGACGAGCTGGGTGATCGTGGTCTTGCCCGCGCCCGACGGCCCGACCAGCGCGGTCAGCTTGCCCGCCGGGGCGTGAAAGCTGAGGTCGCACAGCGTCCACCGCTCGTCCGCGCCGCCGCCGGGCGATCGTACGGAGGACTCCAGGGACGCGAGCGACACCTCCTCCGCCCCCGGATAGCGGAAGCGGACCCGGTCGAAGACGATGTCCGGCGCGGGCGGGCCCGAGCGGCCGGGCGCGGCCAGCTCCCGCGCGCCGGCGCGTTCGACGATGCGCGGCTCCAGATCGAGCACCTCCAGCACCCGGTCGAAGCTCACCAGGGCCGTCATCGCCGTCGCCTGCATCGAGGCCAGCAGGTTGATCGGCCCGTAGAGCCGCATCAGCAGCGCCACCATGGCCACCAGCGACCCGAGTTCGAGCGAGCCGCCGATGGTCAGGACGCCGCCGAGGCCGTACACGACGGCCGTGGTGAGCGCGGTCAGGACGGTGACGACGATGCCGAAGATCCGCCCGTACACGACACGCAGGATGGAGACGTCCCGCACGCGCCCGGTCTTCGCCGCGAACGCGGCCAGGTCGTCGTCCGGGTGACCGTAGAGCTTCGATAGCAGCGCCCCTGACACGTTGAAGCGCTCGTGCATCATCGAGCTCATGTCGGCGTCCAGCTCCATGGCCTCCCGCGCGAGCCGCTCCTGCCGCCGGGCGATCAGCCGGGCCGGCAGCAGGAAGAACGGGATCATCATCAGCGCCGCGAGCGTGATCTGCCACGACAGGTAGACCATCGCGGCGAGCACGAGCGCGAGCGTGAGCAGCGTCGACACCGACTGCGACAGCAGCGTCGTCAGGGCCTGCCTGGCGCCGATCACGTCGGTGTTGAGCCGGCTGACCAGCGCGCCGGTCCGGGTCCGGGTGAAGAACGCCAGCGGCTGCCGCTGGATGTGCGCGAACACCTTGGTCCGCAGGTCGTGCACCAGGCCCTCGCCGATCCGGCCCGAGCACCACGCCCCCAGGTACGCCGCCCCCGCCTCGACCAGCGACAACGCCGCCACCAGCAGGCAGAGCCAGACCACCGTGCCGGTGCGCTTCGGCACGATCCCGTCGTCGATGATCGCCTTGAGGATCAGCGGGCCGGCGGCCGTGACGACCGCGACGGTGACGGTGGCCAGCAGCAGCAGGGCCAGGAACCAGCGGTACGGCGCCGCGTACGGCAGGATCCGCCGCACCGTGCCGCGTTTCACCCGCTGCCGGGTGATCGAGTCGTCGAACCGCAGCCCGGTCACCCCGCCGGCCTTTCCGCCCATGTCCTGCTTTTCACCGCTTTTTCTGCTGCTTCGTCCGCCGTCAATGGGCACCTGCCTCGTGGTCGATGCTGTGGATGGAACGCCGGACGGTCGGCGGCGGCTCCCGGTCAAGTGCGGCATCAGCGCAGTTGAACGGGTGAACGCCGAAGTTGACTGCCGCCCGGCGCCTGAGCTCATAGTTGGTCCCGCGGGGCCGAGCGACGCATCACGCGGCCACCGAACGCCGGACCGGCGTCGTTGCGGACGTCCGTTCTCCGGCGCCACCCATCCCGTACCGAGAAAGGACGACGTGGTGACGAATCCGTTCGACGACCCGGATGCCCAGTACCTGGTTCTGGTGAACGACGAGGGACAGCACTCCCTCTGGCCGATCTTCGTGGCGGTGCCGGAAGGCTGGAAGACCGTCTTCGGCCAGGCGGGACGCCAGGAGTGCCTCGACTACATCGAGAAGTCGTGGACCGACATGCGTCCCAAGAGCCTGATCGAGGCCATGGAGAAGAAGTAACCACCCCTGTGACGTCGCCGATCCACCTGTGGTGGTCGGCGACGTCCGCATCTGCGGGGCAGCCATCATGGGCCGGGCGCTTCCCGGGACAGCCGTTCCATGGCAGCCGTTACTGGCCGACCGCCTTCCAGGACAGTGACGGATCGCGTTCGTCGAGCTCCTGCGCGAACTGCTGCCAGGTGGCGGCGTACTGGCGGGCCAGCTTGACCACCAGCCCCTCCCAATGGGGCGGCACCGCCGCGATGAGGTCGGACCAGCTCTCCATCGCCAGCGCGGTCTGCTGCAGCAGTCGCAGCAACTGGCGGCCCTCCTCCTTGAGCCGCAGCGAAGGGTCGCGCAGCAGCTTGTCCAGCACCAGGGCGGGCTCGGAGTGCGGCGCGTGCGCCGCCGTGCCCTGCCCGGCTCGCCGCCGGGCGATCTGGTCGGGCATCGCGGCCTCGTGCGCGGGCGCGGCTGGAGCCGGCGGCCTGGCGTCGGCCGGGTAGGGCATCGTGGGCGGCTCGTTGGACAGTAGTCGTTTACGGACGTCGCTCGCCGTGGCCGGGGAGATCCCGGCCAGCCTGGCCACCTCCCGTAACGAGGCGTCGGGGTTCCTGGCGATGACCTCGGCCGCGCGCAGCCGCCCGTCGGCTCCGCTCAGCGGCCGGACCCTCCCGTCGCGGCCGATGCGGGCGTTCAACTGCGGCACGGAGCCGGTTGAACGGCGGCGGATGGCGGCTACGGCCTTCGCCCCGAGCCCCGAGGCCCGCGCGATGGCCCGGTCGGACATGTGCGGGTGAGAGGCGACGATGCGGATCGCGGCGGCTCGCCGGTCGGCCTGCGTCAGGGGCAGGCCGTGGGCGATGTTGGCCTGCACGGCGTGCAGGAAGGCGTCTTCCGTGGTGCCGTCGAAGAATTCGACGTCGATGGTCTCCTGCCCGCGTACCAGGGCGGCGAGGAGGCGGTGCATCCCGTCGATCACGTGCCGGTCGGTGCGGCGGACGAGAATGGGCGGAAGCGGGCCGTCGATCTCGGCCAGCCGCGCCACGTGCTCCTGGTCCTGTCCCTGCAGTCGCGGCGACTCACCGGGCAGGAGCGTGGCGATCGGAACGGAGACGATCTTTGATTCTGAGGTGTCGGGAAGTCTGCTGATTCCGGTCGGGCGAGGCTCCGTGGCATCTGTTCGATCCGGAACCGAGCTCATGCCGCTGTTGTGCAACTGCAAATGGTTCACCCCGTTATCTGTGAATCCCAACGAGCATTCCCCGTGAATTTCCCGCAGCTTGGCGGTGAAATTCCCGTGCCATTTCCGTCGCCTTCCGCAGAATGCTTTCCGCCGTGACCGGCCCGCTGCCCGCCACGACTCCGAGCCCGTACGCGCGCAAAACGCGAGGGAGAAGGCCCGTTCCGGCCCGCCGGCCGGAGTCCCGGCCCGGATCATTCGACAGAATGCCAGCGGCCGATCGCGGAGAGGCGGGGGGAGGCGGCCGACCCGGTGGGCCGCCTAAGGGGCCAGAAGCTCATAAGCCCTCATCATCCACAGGGTTCACCAGTATGCCAAGGCTTTGAGTCAGCGGCGCTGTCAAAGTATATGGGCGGTATTTCCTTCGGTAAGGGCGCGCTCCTGACGGGGTGTCAAGAGGACCAGGCGACCCCGGTCGCGGCGAATCCCCTGCTCAGCCGTCGCCGGGCGCGGGCGGCGGCCGCACAACCTAGATACACGCTTGTTGATCTTTGAGCTACTTCCGTCGCACGAAGCCCTGACCTGCCCCTCCGCCGGGGCGCTCGGCGGTCATGGCCCGGGTGATCGCGCCGGAGTTCTCGCCTGGCCGCCCGCATGATCACACACGGTGAGTGGTGAGCCCGGGAGGGGTGAGCGGTTTCCGCTCACATCTCGGTCCGCGCCGGGCGTTCAAAGGATCACTTGTACGTTTTTTGTAGCGTGCCGGACTACCGTCTGCTCCATGTACTTGCGGTCGACCCGCCGGCGGAACAAGGACGGTTCCGTGGTCCGCTACCTGCAGCTGGCGCACAACGAGTGGGACGCGGCCACGAAACGGTCGAAGGTGCAGGTCATCTACAACTTCGGCCGCGACGACGCCACGAACCGGCAGGCCCTCGTACGGCTGGCCGCCTCGGTGATCAAGGAGCTCGGGCCGGAGCAGATCCTCGACGTCACCGCCGACGGGCTGGAGTTCGTGGACTCCAGGCCGTTCGGTGGCGTGTGGGTGCTGGACGCGCTGTGGCGGCAGCTGGGGATCGACAAGACGTTCCGGCGCATGTGCGTGAACGGCGGGCTGGACTCGTCGGCGGAGCGGGTGCTGTTCGCCCTGGTCGCCAACCGGGCCCTGACCGGCTGGGCGGACCCGCCCGGGGAGGTCGCCCGCTGGGTGAACGAGGACGTCTTCGTGGACGGGCTGCCGGGCATCACCGAAGAGGCGTGCCGGAAGGTGACCGACTGGTTGTGCGAGATCTCCGGCAGCCTCCAGGAAGAGGTCTCCCGCGAGCTGGCCCACCACCTCGACCGCGAGGCCGACCTGCTGTTCTTCGAGTCCCCGTCCTCCGGTCCCGAGCCCTTTCAGAGGGTGAGCGGCCTCGACTCGGACGCGTACGAGCCGCTGCGGGACGCCGCTGCGACCGGCCGGCCCGCCTTCGGCCCGCCCCCAGGCCCTGACGCGGACGGCCGGACCATGGTCGGGCTGGCCGTCACCCGTGGCGGCATCCCGCTCAGGGTCTGGCGCTGGCCCGGCCGCACGCCGGACGAGGTCATGATCGGGCGGGCCAAGGAGGACATGAAGGGCTGGACCCTGTCCCGCGTCATCTGGACGGCCGACCGCGCCTGCCCGGCCGACGGCGACCGGCACCTCCCGCGACAGGACGAGGACCACCACATCGTCGGCGCGAAGCTGCGCTCGGGATCGGCCGAGGCCGACGCCGCGCTGTCCCGTCAGGGCCGCTACCACCGCGTCGCGGCGAACCTGCGGGTCAAGGAGGTCCACATCGCCGCGGACGAACGCTTCGTGATCTGCTGTGACGCCCTGACCGCGCGGCGGGACGCCGAGACGCGCGCCGGGCTGCTGGAGGAGCTCACCGGGCTGATCGACGGCACGGACCGGCTGCCCTCCGCCGAGCGGACCGCCCTGCACCAGCAGATCTCGTCAGATCCACACATGAGCCGATATTTGCGGATGACGCCGGGCGGGTTGTTGCGCATCGACGCCAAGGCCGTCAGAGCCGAGGAGAACCTCGACGGCAAGTACCTCGTCCGCACCACCGACCCCGAGCTCCCGGTCGAGGACATCGCGCTCGGCTACATGCGGCTGCTCACGTTCGAACGCGGCTGGCGCGACCTGCTCACGGGCGTGTCCCGGCTGTGCGACCGGGGCGAGCCGAGCGTCCGCAGGCACCTGCCGCTCACCTGGCTCAGCCTGCTCCTCGTCCCCGTCGCCGAGTTCCGCACCGGGCTGTCGTGGGCGCGGCTGCGGCGCGAGCTCGACCGGATCAAGCTCGGCACCTTCGCCGCCCGTACCTGCACGCTGCGCCAGCGTACGGAGATGACCGAGAAGCAGCACGATCTGCTGGCCGCCCTGCTGCTGACCCCGCCGCCGCGGATCATCGAGATGACGCCGGCGGGCTGCTGAGCCCGGTGACGCGTTCGTCACCACGGTTCCGCCCGCCCCTTCCCGGGGGCACTCTGGAGCCATGCCGAAGCCGACGCCGGGGAAGGGGACGGAAGGCGAGCCCGATCCGCCGGCCGCGCGGCCCCACGTCCGGCAGGTCGGCACCGCGTCCGGGCACGGCCGCGTCCATCAGGCCGGGCGTGACCTGACCGTCCACGAGACGGTGCTGCCCGCCACGGCGCTCCGGCCGGTCACCGAGGTCGAGGCGCCGCCGACGACCGTGAACGTCCCCGGGCGCCGGCAGCTGTTCGTCGGACGTGACGAGGAGCTGGTGGCCCTGCGGACGGCCCTGTCCGCCGGCCGGCCGGCGGTGGTGGCCGCCGTGCACGGGCTGGGCGGCGTCGGCAAGTCCACCTTGGCCGCCCGGTACGCCGCCGGACAGGCCGGGGCGTTCAACCCGGTGTGGTGGATCACCGCCGACACCCCGGCCGGGGTGCGGGCGGGGCCGGCGCCCCCCCCCCCCCCCCCCCCGCC
>NZ_BAAAMU010000189.1:0-15686 GCF_039529435.1 Nonomuraea maheshkhaliensis | reverse complement strand
GTCGCCGCCGTCGGCGACCAGGCCACCGACGCGGGAGCCGACGCCGTGGCCACGGCCGCGGTGGCGGCGGGGCCCATCGACATCCTGGTCAACAACGCCGGCGCCTACCCGCACCGCTCGTGGCGGGACGCCACGGCCGACGACTGGCGCCAGGCGTACGAGGTCAACGTCGTCTCCGGGGTCCGCATGATCCAGCGGGTGGTCCCCGGGATGCGGGAGCTCGGCTGGGGCCGGGTCATCCAGATCGGCGGCGGGCTCGCCCTGCAGCCGGGCGCCGAGCTGCCGCACTACAGCGCCACGCTGGCGGCCCGGCACAACCTCGCGGTGTCGCTGGCCCGCGAGCTGAGGGGGACCGGCGTCACGTCCAACACCGTCTCCCCCGGCGCCATCCTGGTCGACGGCGTCCGGCGCTTCATCACCGGCCTCGCGGCCGGGCGCGGCTGGGGCGAGACGTGGCCGGAGATCGAACGCCACGCGATCGAGGAACTGGCGCCGAACGACGTCGGCCGGCTGGGCCGCCCCGAGGAGATCGCCGCCGCGGTGCTCTACCTCTGCGGACCGTTCGCCGACTACGTCACCGGCACCACCCTGCGGGTGGACGGCGGCACCATCCGCGGCGTGCACTGATCACCTGCCGCGCCGGCGACGAGGGTGAGCGCCGCGCCCCGTCCGAGCCGTTCACCGCACGAGGTGGATTCCCATCTGAAACCCACTCGGTACACTCGCGGTGGACGGCGAGGAGGCGAGCGGTGGCACGAGTGGTGCGCGAGCTGGACGCCGGCTGCGCCATCGCGCAGGCCGCGGCGGTGGTCGGCGAGTGGTGGAGCCTGCTCATCGTGCGGGAGGTCAGCCGGGGCCGGCACCGCTTCGACGACCTCCAGTCGGAGCTGGCCATCTCGCGGCGCGTGCTGGCCGAGCGGCTCAAGCACCTGCTCGATCACGCCGTGCTGGAGCGCCGCGCGTACCAGCGGCGGCCGGTCCGGTACGAGTACCACCTGACCGACGCCGGCCGGGCGCTGGCCCCCGTGCTGATCGGGCTTCAAGACTGGGCCGACCGCTTCGTCCTGGGCGACGGCACCCTCACCGCCGGCGCCTCCCCCACCGGCCCCGAGGCCACCCGGCTGCGCGCCCTGACCGGGACCTCCGTGCCATATCCCCTCAGCCTGCCCGCGACCGGCCGTGGCGAGCGGGACGTGGTGTCCGCCGACGCGCCCGCCACCGTGATCTTCACCTATCCGGCCACCGGCGCTCCGGGCCTCCTGCCGGAGGACTGGACGCGGATCCCGGGAGCGTCCGGCTGCACCCTGGAGAACCGCCTGTTCCGCGCCTCTGCCGCCGCCTTCGCGCGGGCCGGGGTGGCCCTGCGCGGGGTGAGCACGCAGAGCCCCGACGAGCAGCAGGCGTTCGCCGACGCCGAGGACATTCCGTTCCCCCTGCTGTCGGACGTGGATCTCGCCCTGTGCGCGGCCCTGCGGCTGCCCACGTTCCGCGCCGGGCAGACCCTGCGGCTCAAGCGGGCCGTCGTCGTCGCCGACGCCCACCGGACGATCCATCACGTCATCTACCCGATCGCCGACATCCCCTCGGCGGTCGACGAGGCCCTGCGGCTCGGCGCCGCGCTGGCGGATGCGGGCAGGAGCGCGCCGGCCAGTCGCCGCCAGTAGGGCATCGCCGACTCCCCCGGCCGCACCCCGATCACCTGTACGGTGACATGGTCGGCGCCCGCGTCGAGATGGCCGTGCAGCTTGCCCGCGATCGTGTCCAGATCGCCCCAGAAGACGAAGTCGTCCACCAGCCGGTCGCCGCCGCCGCCGGAGAGCTCCTCCTCCGCGTACCCCAGCCGCCGGAACTTGGCCAGGTTGTAAGGCGTGGACAGGTAGGGGCGCAGGTGCTCGCGCGCGACCGCCCGCGCCTTGGCCGGGTCGCTCTCGAACAGCACGGGGTGCTCGACCGCGAGGAAGGGCTCGGCGCCCAGGACACGCCGCGCCTGCTCGGTGTGCGCCACGTTGACGTGGTAGGTCTGCGCGCCGGCGGCCCGGTCGCGGGCCAGCTCCAGCATCTTGGGCCCGTACGCGGCCAGGATGCGCCGCATCGGCCCCTGCGGCACCGGGCCGACCGGCTCCAGCGTGTCCATCTCGTCCAGGTAGGCGGCCATGGCCACCAGCGGCGTGGTGCCCGGACGCGGCTCGCCGCCGAAGCCGAGCCCGAGCACGTGCCGGTCCGGGTAGGCGTCGGCGAGCAGCGCCGCGGCCCCGTACGTCCACCGTGCCCCGCGCGACCAGATGCGCGCGACGCCGTTGACCACGCGCAGCCGCCTGGTCGACGCGAGCAGGAAGCCGGCGTGCGTCAGCGCCTCGCGGCCGAGCAGCTCGGGCACCCACACCGCCGGCCAGCCCAGCTCCTCCAGCTCCTGGACCGACTCACGCACCAGCGCCGCCGGCTGGTGCTCGAAGTCGAAGGTGTAGATCCCGAACGTCCCGAGATCCATGCCGTGCATGCCGCTCATCGCGCCTCTCCCCATTGACCGCTTTCGCATCAACATATCGCATTATTTCGATGCTACGTGCTCGCGTGCTACACGACGAGGGCGGCGCGCCGAGGCGCCTGTGGATCAGAGCTCGGACGCGCCCCACGAGGTGACCTTGACCGCGTCCCCGACGGCGATGGCGCCGGTCGCGACCACGGAGAACTTGGCGCCGAAGGCCACCCCGCCCTGGGCGGCCCTGCGGTAGCCTGCCAGGGTGCGCAGCGGCTCATGGCCCGCCTTGGTCCCGCTGTCCTGGTCGATCGTGGTGACGACACAGCGGATGGCGATCTTCGCGTAGCCGAGCTCGGCCGCGCCGATCGTGACGGCGTACGCGCGGTCCTCGGTGTGCGGCTCGTCCCAGCCGTCCACGACGATGTTGGGACGGAACCGGTTGACGGGCAGCGGGCCCTCGCCGCGCGCGGCGAGCCTGTGGTTGAGCTGGTCCAGGCTGGCGCACGAGACGACGAGCACGGCGCCGCTGTCGGCGAACCCCGCCGTGCCGGGCGTCCTGCCGCCGGTCACCCGGGCGTGCTCGGGCGGCACCCGGACGAGCCTGCTCGGCTGCCCGAGCACGTGCGAGAGCCAGCGCCCGGCCGCCGGCCCCTGGTCGATGCCCAGATACGGCTTCCCGAACAGCTCCACGCGCTCCCGAGTGCCGCTCACGTCCACGTCGAGGTCCAGATCCTCGATGCCGGGAGCCCGCAGGCGCAGCCGCGCGCCGCCGTCGCCGACCTCGGGGCGGATCAGCGCCATCCGCGGATCGCGGCGCTGGCTCATGAAGCCGCCCCCCTCGTTGACGACCATGAAGCTGCGGTCGTGCGCGAGGCCGGCGGGCGTGAGCGTCACCTCTTCCGCCGCCACTCCGGCGCATCCTTTGATCGGGTAGTACGTCAGTGCGGTGACGCGTGCTGCCATGCGCTGTTCCTCCGTGGCGAGCCCCGCGCTCGTCCGGTCCCGCCGGGCTGAGGGGGCTCTTTTTCACTTCTGTCCAAGTTCCAGAATGGAACCTACTCGGCCGGGGAACAGCCCGCCAACCGGGAACGAGCCGCATGGCGGCGATGCGTGATGCTGCGCCGGGCCGGCTCAGCTCGGGGTGCCGGTGGCGGCCTCGGCGGCCTCGGCCAGCTCGGCGTCCCGTTCGCCCTGGCCGGCGTGGGCGTCCAGCTGGGCCTGGTTGCTCTCGGCGCGCACCAGGTCGCGGTGGCCGGTGGCGAGGATGGCGATGCCGACGAGGATCGCGCAGGCGCCGATGACGAAGGGCACGTGCACGTTGAAGTGCTCGGCGAGCTGCCCGGCCGCGAACGGCGCCAGGCCGCCGCCGATGAAGCGCACGAACCCGTACGCCGCCGAGGCCACCGGCCGTTCCACCGGCGCGACCATCATCACGGCCTGGGTGGTCAGCGTGTTGTTCACGCCGATGAAGACGCCGGCCACGATCACGGCGGTGATCAGCACCGGCCGGTTGTCGACGAAGGCGGCGATGACGAAGATGACCACCGCGAACAGGGCGAGGTTGCCGTAGAGCGTGCGGGCCAGGCCCAGCCGGCGCTGCAGCCAGGGCGCGCCGGCCACCGAGAAGATCGCCACCATCAGGCCCCAGCCGGTGAAGACGAGGCCGAGCTGGATGGCGTCCAGCTCCATGGGGAAGGGCGCGTAGCCGAGCACGGTGAAGAAGCCCCAGTTGTAGCAGAGGGCCGTCAGGCTCATGATCAGCAGGCCGCGGTGGCGCAGGGCCTTGAGCGGGTCGAGCAGGGAGGTTCTGCGCGCGGGTTTCGGCTGCGGGCGTACCAGCAGGACGGTGGCGAGCAGGGCGACGGTCATCAGCACGGCGACGCCGTAGAAGGGGCCGCGCCAGCTGATGTGGCCGAGCGCGCCGCCGAGCAGCGGGCCGATGGCGATGCCCAGGCCGAGCGCGGCCTCGTACAGGATGATCGCACCGCTGAAGCCGCCGCTGGCGGCGGCCACGATGACGGCCAGGGACGTCGCCACGAACAGCGCGTTGCCCAGGCCCCAGCCCGCGCGGAAGCCGATGATGCCGCCGACGCTGCCGGAGGTGCCGGCCAGCGCACTGAACACGACGATCAGCACGAGCCCGGCGATCAGCGTCCACTTGGCGCCGATGCGGCTCGACACCCAGCCGGTGATCAGCATCGCGACGGCCATGACGACCAGGTAACTCGTGAACAGCAGCGTCACCTGGCTGGGCGAGGCGTGCAGGTCGGCGGAGATCGCGG
This sequence comes from Nonomuraea maheshkhaliensis, assembly GCF_039529435.1. NCBI lineage: Bacteria > Bacillati > Actinomycetota > Actinomycetes > Streptosporangiales > Streptosporangiaceae > Nonomuraea > Nonomuraea maheshkhaliensis. The sequence continues at coordinate 10,925 of NZ_BAAAMU010000189.1, read as the reverse complement.
GCAGGATCGGGTCGACGAGACCGATCCCCATGAAGGAGATCACGCACGCGAACGCGACCGCCCAGACGGCCTTGGGCTGACGGAAGGGGCTCGGGACAGGACTGGGGGCGGGACTGGGGGCGGGACTGGCGGGGCTGGTCATGCACTCACCTCGGGGGAGGGGACAGCGGGGCCGGCGGGGCCGAAGGCTCGCGCGGTCAGCCGTTCGAGAGCCGGCAGCGCGGCGGCGATGGCGGCGCGGTCTTCCTCCGGCAACTCCGCCAGCAGCTCGGCGAGCCTCTTGGCCTGGACCGCGCGGCGACGGGCCAGCTCGGCGCGGCCGTGCCGGGTGATGGCGACCACGACGACCCGCCGGTCGGAGGGATCGGCCTGCCGCTCGGCCAGCGCCTCCCGTTCGAGCCGGGAGACGAGCTGGGTCATCGCGGGCTGCGTGACGCCCTCCATGACGGCCAGGTCGGTCAGCCGGCGCGGGCCCAGACGTTCCAGGCCGGCCAGCGTGGACAGCGCCGTGATCGACAGGTCCCTGGGGACGTCGAGCAGGCGCATCATCGTCCTGATCCGGGCCAGCCCGACCGCCAGCTCCAGCTCGTCCACGGGCTGAGCAGGGGGATCGATATCCATAAGCAACTTATATCACTTGCTTATGTATACCTTTGCCCCGGGTGTGCTCAGGTGGGGAGGTGTTCGACGCCGGCGCACCACACGCGCAGGACGTGCGCGGTCGCGGTGATGGCGGCCAGCGGGTCGCCGTCGATGAGGACGAGGTCGGCCCGGCGTCCGGGCTCGACGCTCCCCCGGTCGCCGAGGGAGAAGTGCCGCGCGGGCAGGGACGTCGCCGCGCGCAGCGCCTCGGCGGGGCTCAGCCCGGCCTCGACCAGCAGCCGCAGCTCCTGGTGCAGGCTCGCGCCGTGCTCGGCCTGGAAGGGGACGCCGGGTTCGTCGTTGGCGTCGGTCCCGGCCAGAACGGGCACTCCGGCCGCGTGCAGAGCCGCCACGGTCGCCGCGCATCCGGCGAAGTCGCCGGGGGCGCCGAAGAAGCGGGCGAGGCCCCGCATCATGACCAGGGTGGGGACGGACACGCGTCCCTCGGCGCGCATGCGGGTCACGTCGGCGGGGTCGGCGGCCGCGCCGCGCGGGCAGTGGGTGATGACGTCGGCGCCGGAGTCGACGGCCATCGTGTACGCCCCGGCGGAGGCGGCGTGCGCGACCACCCGCCGGCCGCGCGCGTGGGCGGCGTCCACGATCGCCTTGGCCACGCCGGCCTCCACGCCGCCCCCGCCGGGCGCCTCCATGACGATCTTGACGTAGTCCGCGCCCTCCGCGATCCGGGCCGCGACCCAGCCCTCCGCCTCGCGGGCGTCCGTGACGACGGCCTCGGGCTCCTTCACCAGCAGGCGGGCGTGCGGCCCCTCGGGCCCGATGGCGGGCAGTCCGGCGCTGCGCAGGTCGGCGGTGCCCGGGGCGCCACGCAGCGAGGCGGACAGTTCCGGCGGCCAGGAGGCCATGTCCAGGCCGGTGGTCACCCCGTGGCGGGCCAGCGCGTCCCGGGCTCGGGCGCTGCGGACGTGGACGTGGCCGTCGATCAGCCCGGGAAGCAGGACGGCCCCGCGGGCGTCGATCCGCTCGCCCCGCGCCGCCCCGGAGGCGATGAGCCCGTTCTCGACGACGACGGTGGCCGGTTCCGTCAGCCGCCACCCGTCGAAGACCCGCGCGTTGACCAGGGCGAATGCGTTCACGATGGAGCCCTCCTCCAATTAAGGGACAGATTTGTCCTCTAACGCAGGGAGGCTAGTCCCCCGAGAGCTGGCATGTCCACTGCGGGCCGCGCGCCCGGGTCGGCTATAACCGGAGGCGTGCTCCCGCATCCCGCCGACGCCACCGACCCTCCACCCCGGCCCGCCGGCGGCCCGTCTTCCGGCTCCGCCGACGGCCCGTCTCCCGGCTCCGGTGCCGGACCGGCGGGCCGGCCCACGCGGCGGCGGGGTGAGGCGCTGACCAGGGCGATCTACCGGGCCGCGTTCGAGGAGCTGGCCCGGCACGGATACGACGCGCTCGCCTTCGACAAGCTCGCCCCCCGCGCGGGGACCGGCAAGTCGGTCCTCTACCGCCGCTGGTCGAGCCCCGCCGAGCTGCTGCTGGACGCGATGAAGGATCCGGTCGAGGGGTTCGCCGCCGCCCCCGTTCCCGACACGGGCACCCTGCGCGGCGACCTGCTGGCCCTGCTGTGCGGGCTGGCCCGCGTGCTCGACGAGCCGCGTGGCCGGGCCATCATCCCGCTGCTGACCGATCGGGGCCGCCCGCCGGAGCTGCAGGACGCCGTCCGCGCCCTGGTCATCGTCCGCCACCAGGACATCGTCATCGGACGCCTGCGCGCCGCCGCCGAGCGCGGTGAGGCGGACCCGGCGGCGGTGACGCCGCTGGTCGCGTCGGTCGGGCCGCGCATGATCCTGGGCGAGACGATGCACAAAGGGCACGTGAGCGAGGAGGACGTCGTCGCCGTCGTCGACGACGTGCTCCTGCCCCTGACCGCGCCCCGCCGTCCGCGCGGGCCGAACCCCTGACCGCGCCCCGCCACCCGGCCGGGCCGGACCCCTGAGGGAGGGTCAGGCCGGGCCGCCGCCCAGGCTGATCTCGTTGCCGTCGGGGTCGCGGTAGATCACCTTGGTCGCGCCCCCTTCGAACGTCTCCCGCTCCGCGGGCTCGATCCCCCGGCCCGCGACCTCGGCGACCTCCTTGTCGAGGTCGCCGACGTACAGCAGCACCAGGGCGTTCCCCGCCCGTCGCGGATCCTGGACGATGTAGACGTAACGGTGCTCGGCCGTCTCCCACACCGCCTCGATGTCGTTGGGCAGGAACGACGGCGGCCGGCCGAAGAACCGCTCGTACCAGGGCGCCGCCGCCGCGTAGTCGGTGACGGGAATGCCGGCGAAGAGATCCACTGTCAGGTCCTCATCCGTGCGCTGGGCCGATGTGTCATCCGTACCGACCTCCGCGGCGAGGAAAACTCATCGCGACCAGGACCAGGCGACGGGCAGGGAGTGCACGCCGAAGATGAGCGTCTCGTCCCGCAGCGGCACCTGCGCGGCGGGCACGGCCAGGCGCAGGCCGGGCAGGCGCGTGATCAGCTCGCGCAGGCCGATCCGCAGCTCGACCCGGGCCAGCTGCTGGCCCAGGCACTGGTGGATGCCCTGGCCGAAGGCCAGGTGCGAGGCGCGCGGGCGGCGCACGTCGAACCGGTCGGGTTCGGCTCAGTGCCGTTCGTCGCGGTTGACCTCGGGAGTGGCGATCACGACCGTGGCGCCGGCGGGGAGGTCCACGCCGCCCACCGTGACCGGCTCGGTGGTGACCCGGCTGACGCCGAGCTGGATGATCGACAGGTAACGCAGCAACTCCTCGACCGCGTCGTCGATCAGTCCCGGGTCGTCACGCAGCGCGCCGAGCTGGCCGGGGTGCTCCAGCAGCGCGAAGGCGCCCAGGCCGAGCATGTTCGCGGTGGTCTCGTGACCGGCGCCGAGCAGCACGGTGGCGATGTCGACGAGCTGGGCGTCGGTCAGCGGCGGGTCGGCGTCGTGGATGAGGCCGGACAGCAGGTCGTCGGTGCGACGGGCGCGCTTGTCCGCGACGAGCCGGCGCATGAACGCGTGCAGCGCGGCGCCGGCCTCGGCCCGCGCCTCGGGCGGGGCGGCGGAGTTGAGCGAGACGGCGGTGCGTTCTGGAACTCGGCCCGGTCGGCGTAGTCGACGCCGAGCAGCTCGCAGATGACCAGCGAGGGCAGCGGCAGGGCGAACGCGGGGACGAGGTCGGCCTCGTACCCGGCCGCCCGCATCGCCTCGATGTGCTCGACGGCATTGCATAACGTGCAATTCTTGCGCGTGGTTCAGGGGGTCCGCTGCGGGCCCGTCCCGCGGTGCTGGAGCAGCATGAGCGCGATGTCGTCCGCGCGGTGCCTGGTGTGGGGCGCGTGGTCGAGCAGGGCGTCGGTGAGGTGTTCGAGGGGTTCGTCGCAGGCACGGGTGAGGTGCGCGGCGAGCCCGCCGATGGCCTCGTCGAGGTCGGTCCCCGGCGACTCGACCAGGCCGTCGGTGTAGAGGGCCAGGACGGCGCCGGGCGGGAACGGCGTCTGCACGGTGGGATAGTCGGCGTCGGGGTCGATGCCGAGCAGCACGCCGGGCGGCACGTCGATGACCTCGGCGGGCATGCTCGGCGGGCGCAGCAGCGGCGGCAGGTGCCCGGCGTTGGCCGCGCAGAGCGTGCGCAGCCGCAGGTTGACGTAGACGAGCAGGCAGCTGGTGAACAGGTCGGCGCGCAGGTCGAGGAGCAGGCGGTTGGTGTGCATGAGCACGTCGCCGGGGCCGGCGCCGGTGGCGGCGTGGGCGTGGATGGCCGTGCGGACCTGACCCATGAGCGCGGCGGCGGTCATGTTGTGTCCCTGGACGTCCGCGATGACCGCGGCGGCGGTGGTGTCGTCGAGCCGGATGAGGTCGTAGAAGTCGCCGCCGACGCCGACGCCCCGCGTGGCGGGCACGTAGCGGGCGGCCACCTCCAGCCCGGCGATCTCGGGCAGGCTGCCGGGCAGCAGGGAGGTCTGCAGGGTGTGGGAGAGCCGGTCCTTGGTGTCGTAGACGAGGGCCCGGTCGAGCGCCGGCCCCATCATGCCGGCCAGGGCGGTGAGCGTGGCGCGCTGCTCGGCGGTGAAGGGATGGGGATGGTCGAAGGCGAGCACGCAGCAGCCGAAGATGTCGTCGGAGACGGCCAGCGGCAGGAGCGCCCACGCCTGCATCGGACCGTCGCGGTTCAGCTCGGGATAGAGCTCGCCCAGCTCGCTCCAGCTGCCCGCGAACAGCGGCTCGCCGCTGCGCAGGACCTGCGCCACCGGTGTGGGCGAGGCCAGGGGCAGCCCGTCGAACCTGTCGAGCACGTCGGTGGGGTATCCGTGGGAACCGACGATCCGCATCCGGCCGCCCTCGGCGATGATGATCGCCATGGCCGCGGCCCGGAACACCGGCATGACATGGTCGGCGATCAGGTCGACGGCCTCACGTACGTTCAGGGCCCGCGTCAGGCCCGCCACCATGTGCAGGAAGTTGTAGTAGACGTCCACCCGGTGCATCCCCGCCGCGCCGGCGGAGGGATCGCGCGGGTAGGCGTTGGCCGGGTCGTCCTGCGCGGCCGGAGTGATGCGCAGGCTGATGCCCGACGGGTCGGGATAGAGCCAGAACCGCAGCTCACGGCCGTCGGGATGGCGGGCGGTGCACCACGTGAGCTCCTGGCTGACCACCGCGGCCCGGCAGCGGTCCTCGAAGACCGGGTCCTTCAGCCACGACGCCACCTCCCACAGCGGTTTCCCGCGCAGTTCGGCCACGTCGGCGCCGAGCAGGGCGGCCCCGGTCGCGTCGGCGAAGGTGATGACGCCGTCCAGGTTGAGCGCGACGCAGGCGCCGCGCAGCCGGTCGAGATAGCCGGCCATGGCGGCGTGCGGCTCCGGCATCAGGGCCCGCCCCTGCGGCAGGACGCGCGGCTCCTCGGCGGGCTCCAGCCGATGCCCGCTGTCGGCCGCCTGCCCCAGCAGGGTGGCCATGTTGTGGGCGGCGGCCTCGACGGCCTCCCGCTCGGCGGTTGCGAGCTCGGCCGGCCGGGAGGCCGGCCAGAGCAGCGCCAGCGCTCCCCACAGCCGGGCCCCCTCCACCAGGGGCACGGCGACGCACGCGAACCGGTACGGCAGCGCCAAGGCCGACCCGGGGAACCTGGCCGCCATCTCCTGGCGGTCGGGCACCCAGATCAGCCGGCGCCTGCGGACCGCCGCGGCCACCGGCGCGCTCGCGTTCGTCCTGATCCTGGTCCACGGCTTGACGATCTGGCCGGGCATGCCGATCTCGGCCTCCATCAGCAGGACCTGCTCCCCGTTGTCCACCACGCCGCCGGGCACGCCGCCGGGCACCTCGCCGGGCGGGGAGAGCAGGTAGATCGCGCCGATGTGCGCCGTCGTGTCACGGACGACCCGGGCCAAGGCCTCGTCCAGCCCCGCCGTGTATGGCCGGATCCGCTCCTCAGCGCGGCTCCGCACGCGCTACCTCGTTCCGTCCTGCGCTGCCGTCGATGCCGTACCCGTTGGAGCTGTCATGGGTTCAATCGTAGGGAGCGGTGTCCGGGACGAGACCGGCCGTTGCCACATCTTGGCGACGGACTTGCAGGAATATGGCCCTTTGTCACCAATCCGGCGTACGGCCCTCAAGGCGCGGATCCGGAGGTGCGGTGGAGCGACGGGTGACGAGGGTAGGGGTGACCGAGAAGCGCACCGCGGCGGTGCGCCCGCCGATGCGTTCGAGCAGCAGCCGGCCCGCCGTCCGGCCCATCAGCGCGCCGTCCTGGTCGACGCTGGTCAGCGCGATGTGCGCGAGCCCGGTCACCCTGGCGTTGTCGTAGCCGGCCACGGAGATGTCGCCGGGCACGGTCAGGCCGGCCTCGTGCACGGCCGCGAGGGCGCCGAAGGCGGCCTGGTCGGAGCCGGCGAAGATGGCGGTAGGGCGCGGGTCGCGCGACAGCAGCTCGCGGGTGCCCTCGTAGCCGCCCTCCTCGGTGTAGGAGGTGCTGGCCACGGCGATGTGCTCGGCCAGGCCGTGCTCGGTCATCACCCGTTCGTAGGTGGCCGCCCTGATGGTCTGCAGCAGGGCGGTCGAGCGGCTCCTGAGGGAGTCGGTGATGTGCGCGACGCGCCGGTGGCCCAGCCCGATGAGGTGCTCGACCGCCAGTTCGGCCCCCACCTCGTCGTCGTCGAGGACGCAGTCGTAGCGGGAGGAGCGGTCGTGGCGGCCGAGCACGACGAGCGGGGTGTCGTCGGCCAGCTGTTCCAGCTGCGCCCTGGCGCAGGCGGGGGCGACCCAGAAGACGCCGTCCACCTGCCGGTCCACCAGCGCGTCGCTCGCGCGCCGCTCCGCGGCGGGGTCGCGGCCCCCGCTCTGCACCATGATGGCCTGGTATCCGCTGGCGGAGATCTCGTCCGTCAGGCCGTCGATGATGTCGGCGAAGAACGGGTTCCTGATGTGCGGCAGCAGCACGCCGATGGTGAAGGTGCGCCCGCGCATGGCGCGGGCCGCGTTGTGCGGGCGGTAGCCGAGATCGTCGATGGCGGCCCGCACCTTGGCGCGCATCGCCTCGCTGACGCCGCCGGCGTTGCGCAGCACCTTCGACACCGCCGTGGTGGACACCTGGGCGTGCCTGGCCACGTCGGTGATCGTCACCCTGCGCTGCCGGTCCCGTGTGACCATGTGCCGCCTCTCGCTCGACCAGACGCCGCTCGATTGTACGAGCCCCGCACCGCCTGGACCTCGGATGGGTAACGTTACCCATCCGACCTCACCGAACCTCCAGGAAGGCCACGATGACAAGGATGTCGATCGGGGACCGTTCCCCATCAGCGTCTTGACGGCCCGCCAGGTAACGCTTACGTTAACTCCCATCGGGGGACGTTTAAAACGTTTCAACGAACCCGGAGGGGCGTTGTGAAGACCTCGCACCGCATGGCGGGAGCGGCCCTGGCCGTTCTCACGATGACGGCCCTGACCTCGTGCGGCTCGGGCGGCGGCGCCGGGCCGGCCGCCGACGGCTCGGTCACGCTGAAGTTCCTCGTCGACAACAGCCTCGGGACCACCGCCACCGCCAAGGCGCTCACGGACGCCTTCATGCGGGCCAACCCCAAGATCAAGATCGAGACGGAGACGCGGCCGGGCGGCAGCGAGGGCGACAACATCGTCAAGACCCGCCTCTCCACGGGCGACATGTCGGATGTGTTCTGGTACAACTCGGGCTCGCTGCTCCAGGCGCTCAACCCCGCGCAGACCATGGTCGACCTCACCGGCGACCCGGTGCTGGCAGGTGTGCGGAAGGACTTCCTGCCGGTGGTGAGCCAGGAGGGCAAGGCGTACGGCGTTCCGGCCGGCACGCTGACCGGCGGCGGCATCCTGTACAACCGCAAGATCTACGAACGGCTCAAGCTGGAGGTCCCCAGGACTTGGGCCGACTTCATGGCCAACAACGAGAAGATCAAGGCGGCCGGGATCACCCCGGTGATCGGCACGTTCAAGGACACCTGGACCTCGCAGCTGTTCGTGCTCGGCGACTTCTTCAACGTGCAGGCGGCGGTGCCGGGCTTCGCCGGCGACTACACCGCCAACAAGGTCAAGTTCGCCGGCACGCCGGCCGCGCGAGCCGGGTTCGAGCACCTGGCCGAGGTGCACGCCAAGGGCTACCTGAACGAGGGCTTCGGCTCGGCGACCAACGACCAGGGCGTCAAGATGCTGGCCGAGGGCAAGGGCGCGCACTACGCGATGCTCAGCTCCGCCCTGCCGCCGGTGATCGCCACGCTGCCGCAGGCGGCCACGGACGTCGGCTTCTTCGGCATCCCGGGCACCGACGCGGCCCGCAACGGCGCCACGGTCTGGGAGCCGGCCGCCATTTACATCGCCAGGACCAGCGAGAACGTGGAGGCGGCCAAGAAATTCCTGGCCTTCGTCGCCTCGCCGCCGGCCGCCGAGGCGGTCACCGCGGCCGTCCCGCCGACCGGGCCGTACCGGATCACCGGCGCCGAGCTGCCCGACGACGCCATCCAGGCCGCCAAGGACCTGCAGACCTACGTCGACCAGGGCGCCACGGCGCCGGCGCTGGAGTTCGTCTCGCCGGTCAAGGGCCCGTCGCTGGAACAGATCACGGTCGCGGTCGGCTCCGGGCTGACGCCGCCCGCCGAGGGGGCCGCCCAGTACGACAAGGACGTGGAGAAGCAGGCCAAGCAGCTGGGTCTCGCGGGGTGGTGACCAGCCAGCACGCCGGGCCCCGTACGGGGTCCGGCCCGGCCAGGGCCCCCGGCCGCGCCTCGCGCCGCCGCGACGCGGCCTACCCGTACGCGCTCTACCTGCCCGCCGCCGTCGTCTTCGGGGTCGTCTTCCTGGTGCCGACGGCCATGGCCTTCTACTTCGCGCTCACCCGGTGGACGTTGTTCGACAGCACGTTCGTCGGCCTGGACAACTTCCGCGACTTCCTGGCCGAGCAGAACCTCAGCATCGGCTTCGGCAACACCCTGTTCTACGCGGTGCTCACCAGCGGTCTGAAGGTCGTCCTCGGGCTGCTGCTGGGCGTGCTGCTCACCTCGCGGCTGCGGCTGCGCGGCTTCCTGCGCTCGGTGGTGTTCTTCCCGACGCTGGTCTCCACGGTCGCCGTGGGCATCACCTTCAGCATGCTGCTCAAGCCGGACACGGGCCTGGTGAACGAGGCCCTGGCCGTGGTGGGCGTGGACGGGCGCGACTGGCTCGGCGACGCCACCACGGCGCTGCTGTCGGTGGCGCTGGTGGACGTGTGGAAGGGCGTGGGCCTGGCCACCGTGATCTACATCGCCGGCATCATGTCGATCCCGGCCGAGTACTACCAGGCCGTGGCGGTGGACGGGGGCGGCGCCTGGCACCGCTTCCGGCACATCACGCTGCCGCTGAGCCGGCCGGCCACGTACTCGGTGATCATCCTGTCGTTCATCGGCGGGCTGCGCTCGTTCGACCTCATCTGGACGATGACCCGCGGCGGGCCCGGCTTCACCAGCGACACCATCGCCTCGATCATCTACAAGCAGTACCAGGCCGGCTTCTTCGGCCTGTCCACCGCGGGCAACGTGCTGCTCTTCCTCGTCGTCACGGTCATCGCCGTGCCGCTCAACCATTTCCTCGGCAAGAGGCAGGTGGCCGCATGAGGGCGCTTCGCCGGCTGGGCGCGGAGACGGTCACGCTGGTCCTGGCCACGGTGATCTTCCTGGTCCCGTTCGCGTTCATGCTGCTGACCGCGGTCAAGGACCAGACGCAGGCCACCGACCTCGACTTCGCCTGGCCGACGAGCTGGCCGATCGTCGAGAACTTCGTCGCCGTGGTGGAGGCGCGCGACTACGTGCTGCTGCGCGCCTACGTCAACAGCACCGTGATCACCGTCGCCTCCGTGGCGCTGCTGGTCGTCTTCGCGTCGATGGCCGCGTTCGTGCTGCAGCGCCGTCCTGGCCGGGTGTCCAGGGTGGCCGGCTTCCTCGTGCTGTCGGGGCTGATCATCCCGCCGGCGGTCGTGCCGACCATCTGGCTGCTGCAGGCGCTGGGCCTGTTCAAGACCCTGCCGGGGATGATCCTGGCCGAGGTGGCCTTCCACCTGTCGTTCGCGATGCTGCTGTTCCGGGCGTTCATCGCGGCGATCCCGCGCGAGCTGGACGAGGCGGCCCAGATCGACGGTTGCGGCGGCCTGCGGCTGTTCTTCCGCGTCGTCTTCCCGCTGCTGCGGCCGGTCACCATCACCGTCGTCCTGGTCAGCTCGGTGAACATCTTCAACGACTTCGTCAACCCGCTCTACCTGCTGCCCGGCGACGAGAACGCCACCGTGCAGGTCACGCTCTACAACTTCCAGAGCCAGTACAACACCCAGTGGAACCTGCTGTTCATGGACATCGTGCTCATCACGATCCCGCCGCTGCTGCTGTTCGTCTTCTTCAATCGCAAGATCGTCGCCGGTATGACCGCCGGCGCCGTCAAGGGCTAAGGAGCGCCTTGCCACACGTCAGCACACCCACGTTCGAACACCACGACGACCTTCTCGGCATCGGCGAACCCGCGCCTCGCCTGTCCTGGACCGTGACCACCGAGCTGCCCGGGTGGCGGCAGGCGGCGTACGAGATCGAGCTGAGCGACGGCACCGCCACCGGCCGGGTCGAGTCGCAGGACTCGGTGCTCGTGCCCTGGCCGGGCGCGCCGCTGAGGTCGCGCGAGCGGCGCGGCGCGCGGGTGCGCGTCCACGGCGCCGACGGCTCGGCCGGCGAATGGAGCGCATGGAGCGAATGGTCCTACGCCGAGGCCGGGCTGCTGGATCCGGCCGACTGGGGGGGGGCCGGCGGGGCGGCGCCCCTTGGGCTG
>NZ_BAAAMU010000188.1:9382-15761 GCF_039529435.1 Nonomuraea maheshkhaliensis | reverse complement strand
GACGGCATAGTCGAACCAGCAGAGCCTCACGCGAGAACCGAACTACACCACTCCGTGGGACGTGACCCGTGCACGGCAGTCGCGTCGCACCACGCTGTAGACGTCTCGCACGGTGCGACGCGTATGCCTGTCACCAGGGCACGGAGAAGCTGTGACGGACACCGACGTTCTTGTCCGCCCCCGGAAGGACGACCAAGGATTGGCCCTGGCACGAGACATCGTCGTAGACGGTGATGGGAGCATCGGTCCTGTTGGTCACTCGCACGAAACCAGCTCTCACCTGGGAACATCCCGCCCGAGGATCGTTGAAGGCAACCCTGCCCTGCCCGGCATCCCTCAGCACGAGCAGCCCCGCCGCAGCCTGCGCCGGAACAGCGGCCGTGCTCACCAACCCAGCGGCCGCGGCCGCTACCACCACACCCCGCATGATCTTCGACACCCGTCTTCTCCTCTTCGAAGGCGACCAACACCTGACTACGACACAACAATGTGCACCATCGCCCCCTCGTCTTCCTGTCTGCTCACTGTCCCCGATGGTGGAGCGAGCCGGCCTTTCACATGAGCCGTGGCAGAGAGCTCGGTCGCCCGCTCAATCGCCGCTGCCGGTCGAGGGCGACCGTAGCTACTGTCGCGTACCCAGTGCGCTGGTCGCCGTCGGCTACAACCCTCACCAGCTCCAGACCGTGGCCGCGGATCTTGAACCAGTAGTCAGGCGTCCGCCCCACTGGACGATCGGTCAATTGGGGCGCGCCGGAGGCATGCTTCTCCCGCCGGGCCAGGATGTGCATGACCGCCAGCCCAAGCGGCTGGCTTGTCGCCACCGGCCGATCGCCGAGCAGACCGATGATCTCGGCCGTGGCCGCCTCCTCCGCACCGGGCACGGGCCTCGTCGTCCAGGACGCATATCCGGGCATCCATCCGGGCCCGCCGAGTCACGCATGGCCCGGCCGGGCGTGTTCAGCGTGCTGGTGAACGGCAGTCACCCGATGGTGGCGCCAGCCCATCACAGAGGATGAGGATCCGCCGGCGATACTTCCACGGGACCTGCGCGATCATGGTGGCCCCGCACCTCGAGGTGAGGGTTACGGTGTTGGACCCCGCACTCCCGGACACAGTCTGATGGCCAGGCACTCGCTGGTGCCATCCAGGCACGCGGTCAACGGATACAACCAGGAACTGCCCTTGTTCCGGCGGCCTCCCCCGTCGGCGCGGCAAGCGTGCCAGCGCTGAGACCGCCGCGGAAAGGGGCGGGGCGTGACTCAGGGTCCTGAAAGCTCGGGCTTGTCGGTTCCCTAGGAGTGCAGGTCGTAGTCGAAGCCGTGGTTGCGTCCACACCGACGCTTGCCGGCTTCCCGGGTATCGGCCATCTTCACGTACCGGTCGACGCATGACTGAACTGACGCAAGCCATCGACCACGGCACGGATTGACGGACGTCGAGAGGCGTTCGTCCGCCACACCGCGTAAATGTGGCGGACCAGCCGCGGGCGGATCTCGACAAACCGGATACCGGCCGGCACTGGATCACGGCCGAGACGAGGAATGATTGCGATGCCCAGGCCGGCGGAGACGAGCGCCAGCTGCGTCTGGTGCTCAGCAGCCATGCACGAGATGTCAGGCTCAATGCCGTAGGCACGTATCGTGTCCCTCAGCCACCCCGTGCATATCCAACCGTCGCTCCAAGTGATCCAAGCCTCGCCATCAAGGTCCTTGAAATCGACAATGCCTCGCGCTGCGAGAGGGTGCTTCTCAGGAACGGCAACATCCGCCACGTCATCGAGCAGCGCGACTCTCGTCAACGAGTCGGGGACAGTGATCGGCTCGTTGAACCAATCCTGCACGATCGCGAGGTCCAAGTCACCGCGGGTCACCCGAGGCAATGCGACGTGCGGCTCTATCTCTTCGAGCCCTACACGCAACTGCGGATGGGCGAGGCGGAAGTTCCGCATTGCCGGGGCAACGAGGCCACGCGCGGCGGTCGCGAACGTGCCGAGCGTCAATCGGCCGGAAACCGTCCCGCGGTAGGCCTCCAGATCTGCCTCCGCCCGCTCGGCCAGTGACAGCATCTGCTCCGCATGAGAGGCCAGGCGTTCGGCGGCACCGGTGAGCCGAACGCCTCGGCCACTCCGCTCCAGCAGTTGCTGTCCCACTTCCCGCTCCAGCTTGTCCATCTGCTGGGAGATCGCCGAGGTGCTCACATGCAGAACGTCTGCGGCTGCGGTGACCGAGCCGTAGGCAGCGATCGAGTGCAGGACGCGGAGTCGCTCGAGGTTCAACATATTAGCAATGCTACGCAATTTCGCTAAGACATTCTCCCTTGTGCTTTGCGGATGGAGCGGGCATGGTGGCGAGCATGAAAATCGACACCTTTCGAATCGGCGGCGACCTGCCCGTTTACCGACTCGGTTTCGGCGCGATGCGACTCACGGAATGGGATGCGCCTCGGGACTCAACTCTCGCGATAGAGGTCGTACGGAGAGCGATCGAGCTCGGCGTCACGCTCATCGACACCGCGGACGCATATGCCCTCGGCGCCAACGAGGAGTTGCTCGCCAAGGCGCTACATCCCTATCCGGCAGGCCTGGTCATCGCCACCAAGGCAGGGCAGAGCCGCCCAGGCCGCGAACAGTGGAAGCCTCTGGGACGCCCCGAATACCTCATCCAACAAGCTGAGCTGAGCCTGCGCCGGCTTCGATTGGAGCGCATTGAGTTGTTCCAGCTCCACCGGGTCGATCCCAACGTGCCTTTCGCCGACCAAATTGGTGCCCTGAAGCAGTTGCGAGACGATGGAAAGATTCGCCACATCGGATTGTCGCAGGTTGGTGTCGCCCAGATTGAGGAAGCTCGCCGAACCGTACCGATCGCAAGCGTACAGAACCTCTACAACGTAACTGACCGGCGGTACGAGGATGTGCTCGACTATTGCGCCGCCGCAGAGATCGCATTCATGCCTTGGTATCCCATTGGCGGCGGTGCACACGCGACAGCCGATGGGCCCCTCGCACAGGTCGCGAAGGAGGTTGGCGGGAGCCCCGCACAAGTGGCGCTCGCCTGGCTGCTCGCCCGCTCAGAGGTTGTCGTGCCTATCCCGGGAACCAGATCCTCCATCCACGTGGAGGAGAACATGGCGGCGGCAAACATCGAACTGACTCAGGAGCAGTTCCAACGAATTGCCTTCGTCTGAAGCCCTGCTGACGGCCACGGCCTCTTCTCGGACTGCATTCGTACACCCAGGAAACGCTTCTCTTCCTCAAGCAGCATGCGCGACACGGTGGTTTTGAAGGACGGACACCGCCTGGCAGAGATGACTGGCCTCGGAAGCTCCGCAGCATAGCCTGCGGAGGATTTCCCAGGGTCTTCAGCTGGGCGTTCGCCAGGACCGCGGAGCTTGGTGTGGGCGCGGTTGGCCTGCCTGTTCGACTTGAGCCTGTCCTTCGATTGCGTGTCGCGCGGTTCCCGTGCGTGCTCTCTGGGCCGGGCTGGTCGGGTCAGAACAGCACCTGAAGCTCCTGGTGATGACAGCGAAGATTGTGGTGACCAATCCCTCTACCAGAAGCTTTCTTCATGCCAGTGGGTCGATAGAGAACATTCGACATTGCGCCTGTCCGGATGCAACCACGACCGAGCAAGTGTGGCGGGTACTGGATCATCTCAAGTTTACATTTGACGGTCCAGAAGAATCCGGACAGATAGACAGCGACGAACAACCATGCTCGACCGGGCCCACAAGCTTGCCACTCACTCGCGCGTCACCGTCTCGACCGGATCCATCCGCCGCTACAGCACCGAACGGGTGACGATATCACCTGGCGCCTCCGGCAACGAGTTACACTCGGGCCCGGCCCCGAAAGAGACCGGGCCCCGAGCACGGCCAGCTCATTTTCGCTTGTAGAGACAACGGCGGTGCTGACCTGTTCGAATTGCACCGATACGCCGTTGAAGCCCATGGCCGCTTAGACTAGCAGCGGACATCTGATTTACGGTGCATAGCTCCAGAAGTACCAGCCGGCCGGCCGACCTGGCCCGGCATAGTCCTCCCAGTAGCAGCGGGAAGAGGTGGGATACAACACATCGAAGGCGTACCGAAACGACTCGCACACGTTGATGTCCGCGTATGGGCCGTAGTACCCCGGCCCTGGTACGGCTGCGACGGGCCCCGACGTCGAGGTTGACGTCTCGCCGGCCTGCGCCGATGCCCCGACTGGGATTGTTGCCACTATCGCACCGGCGGCGACAGCAGCGATGAGTTTTGCGATGCGCGTCGTATGCATTCATTGCCCTTCTTGCGTGCTTCAAACTACCGGACGGCAACGCTAGAGGCCTGCACCTTCCTATCCCTTTCGTAGGTCTGTCGTGAAGTTGAGCATTCTCGCTCGGCACCAAGAAAAGACACCTCCGCCGGTCGCGAAGCCGACATCGTCCGGGACACCGGCCGCCCGGCACCGCCCGCGGTCGGCCAGCGGCCCGCGCACCTACGCGGTCGCGGCCCAGCGGGGCTCGAAGCGGCCGCACCGGCCGGCGGTCCGGGTCATCAGCTCGGTGCAGATGACCATCCAGCCATCAAGATCTACGCTGTGGCTCGCGGCCACCGCACGGTCTTTTGTTGTCTTCACAAACCAAGAATGATCACGCGGTGGCCGTCGCCATGTGACCCCGACCCCTCAGGATCGCGAAGTGTCACCGGTGTACTCAATCGTGATCCACGGCATGTTCGTTCCCGAACCAGCAGGTCAGCACGGTCTGGCGCTGTTCTCGGTGAGCGGTGTGGGGCACGAAGGCCGGGATTCGTAGACCGACCCGCGCGTATGAGAACTGGTTCACGAATGCTCCACAGATCAGAGCTCCGGAAGATCTCGATCTGCAGTTGCCGTAACTGAGTTGCGCTACGAGACAGCTGCACGAAAGCCTTGCAACAGAAGTGATGAGTACTTTCTCCTCACGACAAGACCGCGAACGTCACCCATGGGCGTGTCCGTCGACCTGTCGGCTGTTGTGCAGTTGCCGGACTCTCCAGCTGGAGATGACTGTTGCCAAGCAGACGGGTCGCGATCCGCTGCCTGGATTCGCCATGCCCATGAGGTGCGGGCTGCGACGTCGAACACGGATCTCGATGGAAATTCGACTCGTACTGTAATCGTACGGACCCGATAAGGAGCACGAGTGTCGTGGATGCGCGCGGAGCTTGGCAGATGAATGAGCCAAGTCCCCTCTTTGACCCGACGGTGCCGAGCATGGCGCGGATCTATGACTATTGCCTCGGCGGCAAGGACAACTTCGCGGCCGACCGGGAAGCTGCGGATAGGATCCTTCAGGTATTGCCGAACGTTCGGCAGATAGCGAGGGAAAATCGCGAATTTCTGGGCCGAGCAGTACGCTTTCTCGCTGAAGCCGGCATCCGCCAATTCCTCGACATCGGCACCGGACTTCCTACTCAACAGAACGTTCATGAGGTCGCTCTAGGAATCGCACCCGATGCTAGGACCGTCTACGTTGACAACGACCCTATCGTGCTGGTCCATGCGCGTGCCCTGCTGGCTGACAACTGCCAGACCGTTGTGGTCGACGGCGATCTACGAGCGCCGCGGGAGCTCCTTGCCCGGACCGAGGTTCGGGCCCACCTTGACTTCGACCGGCCCTATGCGATCATCCTGTGCTCTGTCGTGCACTTCGTCGAGGACGACCAGGAGGCTGCCAACAGCGTCTCCGTACTGCGGGAGAGCCTACCGCCTGGTGGCGCGCTGGTGCTTTCTCACGGATTCCGTGGCGCACTGAATGACGACGCGATCGACATCGGAAGAGCGATCTACGCCCGGGCGCACGGCGGATTGAACATGCGCGATCAGGCAGCGATCAGCGAATATTTCCGTGGGCTTGAGATGGTGGAACCCGGCTTGGTCCCCGTGGAATTGTGGCGCCCCAGCCACGATCTCGATCTCATACATAATGCATCAGCCCCTGGTGTCCTGGGAGCCGTCGCCTTTGCTCCATAAGAAGAGATCCAGTCTCTACTCGAACACGCCATGCCCACCTCGTCGCCCCCGGCCCGGCGTCGCTTATCCGGATACGGAAACCTATACTGACGCGATCTCAGCCACACAGGTTGAGTTCGTGGAGCTGGTCATGGGTTTGCCCCAATGCCGTTTAGATAGATCATTTAGGTCTGGGGGTGCGGAGGTCGAGCAGGAGCTGGACGGTGGGCGGCCCGGGGTGGCGGGTGGCCCTGTCGCTGGGACGTCGTTCGCGGTGGCTGCTGCGTCGGGTGCGCTTGACGGAGCGGGGTAGGTTCGGTGGCGGCGTTGGGGGTTGCGGTTGCGGGGTCGGCCGGCCTGGTGGACGGTGCGGGTCCAGAGATCGTGTGGGGGTTCAGGGGGGAAAGGGGG
>NZ_BAAAMU010000188.1:6702-9372 GCF_039529435.1 Nonomuraea maheshkhaliensis | reverse complement strand
CGGAGCGGCGCACGATCCGGAGCGTGGCCAAGAATGTGATTCGGTCTGGGTCGACCCCGGCCGCGGTGGCTGCGGCGCAGATCAGGGTGGCCAGGGCTCAATGGGTGAGGAGGTAGGCCCAGATCTCCTGGCGGACCAGGTCCGGGGTCCGCGATCGCAGGAGGCTGCCGGGACCGCGCAGATGGATTTTCAGTTGAGCGAATCCGGTTTCGGCTTCCCAGCGCTCCTGGTAGCAGGCGGCGAGCTGGTTCGCGCTGGCCTCGGTGGGATCGAGGACGGTGGTATGAGGCGGATGTGGTCACCCTTGCGGTCGGGCACTGTGTAGTCGACCACTCGGACGATCACCGCAGGGTCCGGATCCAGTTCATGGCCGCGGCGGGCGTCGTCTCGCAGCCGGTCCTCCTTCGATCGGCGCAGCTTGGTGGGCTTGGTGATGACCGCGAGCCAGGATCCGTCGTCCAGATCTTTCAGCCGGTACGGGTGCAGCCCGGCCTGAACACGCCAGAGCAGGGCTGCGCCGGTCGGGACGCGTACTGCCAGGCGGGGAAGCTGGAGAAGCCGCGGTCGGCAGCATCTCGGGCGTGAGCCGTCCGTACAACGAGCAGGCGAGGGTCTGCTCACTGTCCCAGCAGCCCGAGGCATCCGCCGCGACGATCGCATGCGAGGCACACTCACTGATCGCCACCACTCTGGCCTGCGGATACACCGTCTCGTACCCGCCCGCGCTGTCGTTGGGGAACTCCGCCAGGTTCGCCGCTGTGTCCGGCAGATCGAGGGTGAGCCCGTCGATTGCCATCAACCGCCACCGTCGCAGCCACGCCCCTGAGGTTGCCTCCGTCGCGGCCGGCCGGGCGACCCGCTCGAACACCTCCCGGACGACCTCGGCCCCCAGCCTCTGCCGAGCCTGGGTAACCGCTCCACGCGTCGGTGGCTCCCATCGCACTCCAGGAACCGCCGTGAGCAGGCCGGTCAGTTTCTCCGCGACCTCCTCATAATCGTCGTCCGCGAACAGGCATAACGCCATCAGCAGGTAAAGCATCACATGCGCGGGGAGCTTCCGCACACGCTCCTCACGGCATCCGTGCAGCTCGATCGCCTCGTCCAAGACCTGCCTCGGCACCAGCGACGTCAACGCCCCCAGCCCCACCAGATCCGTCAGCCGACCCGACCCAGCACCCTTGATCCACTCCGCCACCCGGCGGACGCTACCAGCACAAACACCTACCTAAACGGCATTGGTGGGTTTGCCGGGGCGTCGAGGGTGAGCCCGGTCTGGGCCAGGCTGCCGGTGAGCAGGTGGGGCCGGTACTGGATCTGCTTCAGCTTGCGTTTGGTGATCCGGACGAGTACAGCCAGGTCAGCGACGGCGAAGTTGGCCAGGGGGGCCCGGCGGAGCAGGGACCAGACGCCCAGATCCCGGTAGTCGAGCCAGGAGATGGATTTGGGCTCGTCCTTGCGGTCGCGGTAGATGTACAGGCGGTAGAGCAGGTGCGGTCGCTCACTGTCCCGGTAAGCCACGACGCCGGCCATGTTGACCCGGCCCGAGCCCTTGCCGCGTACCGTCACCACCGGACGGGCGCCGACCGGTGCCCAGGTGCGCCCCTTCGGCTGCCTCAGCCCCTGTCCGGCTTCGACTTCGAGGCACAGGTAAGGCGCCCAGGTCCGCCGCGGTGCTTTTACCACCGGCCACCTCAGCCTTCCAAGCCGCGATGGCCTCCTCGTCTCGCTCCAGAGCGCGCCGTGCCGGAATTCGCACCGACCAGCCGTGGCGGTGCGGCAGTCTGCCGACGCCCTCGCTGTTGAAGACGCCGGCCGTCAAGCACCGATCCACGGTGTCGAAGACGGCCGGTCGCTACAGGGACAAGATCCCCACACCCCACGGCTGCGCACCTGCCTACAGGTCAGCGCCGACCGAGGGAACGGCAGGAAACCACGGATCGCACGGTTCGGCGGTATTCCACTCGAACGGCGGCGCACGGCGGCCCTCACCGACCGCCCACCCGGCCTGGGACAGATCCGCCGCAGGGAACACATCGCACGTCTCCTTGCAGGCGGATGCGAACTGTGCGGCCAACGCGAGCCAGCCCAGGTCCACCACCACGTCCGCAAGCTCACTAGCCTCGGCAGACCGGGACAGCTCCGCCCGACTGGATGAACATCATGGCAAGACGACGCCGCACGGCCCTGGTGGTCCGCGGTCTCTGCCACGCCCACATCCATCGGCACCCACCCGCATCACTCACGGAGTGACCACTGGAGACCCCGTTGCGGGGAAGCTCGCACGGCGGGTTCGGGAGCAGCCCTTCGGAAAGGACCCACCCCATGGACACTTCGCCGACGGCCCACCTCATTGGAGCCTTTCGGCCGTGGCTGTTTCCTGTGGTGAGAGCTCGTCTACCGAAGGCTCCACGTCTGTTTCCGGCCTTCGACGGCTCCTCCCGGAAGGTCCGAAGCGCCACCACAGACGTCTCTCAAATCCGCATTCACCCGAATGGGATGCGCACCCGCCGCGCGGCAACGACCGATAGCGCCGCTGCCGCACCTGTTCGGCCAACTTACCGAGCAGCCGGTGTGCGAGTGATCGAGTTCCCCTCCGCACCTCGTGCAGCTCGAACGCGATCGGCCGTTTTCCTACGAGCCCATCGAAGCCGACCACGGACGCGATCCAGG
>NZ_BAAAMU010000188.1:0-6607 GCF_039529435.1 Nonomuraea maheshkhaliensis | reverse complement strand
GCAGGCGGACGCGATCCAGGCGGACGCGATCCAGGCGGACGCGATCCAGGCGGACGCGATCCAGGCGGACGCGCCTTGTGGATCTCAGCCAGCCGATGATCTCTCACCCATGGACGGCGGGGAGCGCCAGGGACAGGGCGAGGGAGCCGTCGAGGAACATGAGCCCACGCTGCTGGAACTCGCGAAAGATGTCCTCGACGTCCGCCACCGGCAGCTTCAGCCTGAGCTTGTCGCGTACCGCGGACGCGGTCGTCGGGCGGTCGCTGCACGCCGAGTAGATGTTGGCGAGCGTGCCGCTGAAGGTGTAGGTCCCCTCGCGGCCCTTGTCCCTGCTGTCGTAGATCTGCAGGAAGCCGGGGGCGGACCAGTATCTCAGCACCGGCGGGCGGCCGGACCTCCAGAGCTCGCTCCACCGGGCGGCCGCCCGCCGTAGCTCCTCGTAGGCGCTGTCGGGCAAGGGGGCCTTCAGCTCGTACTCGAAGAAGTAGGCGATGCGGTCCAGATCCACGTGGGCGGGATAAATGTAGCCGTAGCTGCGTTCGGGGGTGCGGTAGCGCAATGGGAAGCGTTCGGGCTGGGTGTGCAGGGGGCTGAAGCGTTCCAGCCAGATCCGCGTGACGCCGGCCGGAGGACAGAGGTGGGTCAGGTGCGGGACGACGGCGGCCTGGTCGGCGTAATCCTGCGGGATCTCCTCCGGGAATCCGTAGAGGAGGTTCCAGTGCGCCTGGATGCCGTAATAGTGCGACCAGCGCAGTACGTTGACGTTCTGGGCGGCGCGGATGCCCTTGTCCATGAGCCGCAGCACGTGGGAGCTCAGTGATTCCAGACCGGGCTGTAGGTGCCTGACGCCGCCCTGGGCCAAGAGTTTGAGCTGCTGCCTGCTGAGGTTGGCCTTGATCTCGTAGAAGATCTCGTAGTCGGCACCGCTGTCGACGATCGCCGGGAACAGGTCCTTCAGGTAGCCCATGTCGAGGATGTTGTCGACGGCCTCGAAGCGGGAGGTCCGGTACGTGCGAGCCTGTTGAGCCAGCTCGTCCAGCACCCGTTCCGCCGACTTGGCGCGAAAGCTCATCGTCGCGCCGTTGAGCCCGCAGAAGGTGCAGTGGTGTTTGGCGCCCCACCAGCAGCCCCGTGCGGACTCGAACGGGATCCACACCTCGCGGCGTCCGGTACGCGACAGTAAGCCGAGCCCTTCGGCGCGGTCGAAGTATTCGCCGTAGTCCGGCGCGGGCAGGTCGTCGAGGCGAGTCAGCGGCGGCGCTGCCGGCGTCGCGACGACCTGGTCGCCAGCCCGGCGGACGACACCGGGAACGGCGGCGGGATCGGTCCCGGCTGCCAGAGCGGACAGCAGGCCGGGGAAGGCCGTGTCCCCCTCACCGATGACGGCGAGGTCCACGCACTCGACCGTGCGGACAAGTTCCAGGCCCATCTCGCCGTCGAAGTTGGCGCCCCCGAACACCATCACGATGTGCGGATGACGTTCCTTCAACCGGCGGGCCAGGGCGAACGACGCCGCGCTCTGTTGGAACGTACAGCTGAACCCCACCACCCGCGCCTCATGCCAGGGAAAATCGGCGATGAGCGCGTCGAGGAACGCGGGCACCTCCTGATCGCGAATCCGCAGCAGCCGCTCGCGCAGCCCGTCCGCAGACGCGACGCCGTCCGCGGAGCCGGCCGAAGACGCGAGGCCGTCCGCACGCCCGGCCGACGGCGCGCGGCCGTCTGGAGAGACGGCCAGATAGGCGAGGTCGTGGGCGAACTCCTCTAGCAGGCGACCGTCGCGATCGGGCGCGGCGGCACCGAAGGCCTCGACCGAGAACAGCCAGTCCCCGACCAGCCGCCTGCGTTGCTCGGCCAGGGCACGGTAGCGCAGGAGGCCGATCTGCGCCGCGAAGTCGAGATTCGCGTGCACGGTACGTACGGGGAAGCCGTGCGCCTCTCCGATCGCCTTGAGCAGCCCCAGCTGGATCGAGGGACGGTCGACCCCCATGAACGGCATCGACACGAGGACCGCCGGCCAGGCGGCACGCTGCTCGCGTGTCGCCTGGCCGAGCCGTTCGGGACGGACGTCGACGATGGGCAGGCTCACCCCTCGACCATGCCGGGCCGGCCCCGGCCTTCAGCGACCAGCCTGGACGAACCCTGTTCAATGCTCAGGCCAGGCGTGGCACCTTCGGTGATGTACCCGGGCGACGGCGCCGGGTCGATCGATCCAGGTCCGTGGGATTGGCGGATCGACCGTGGCGCGCCCTCCAGCGCAACGACTTGGCCCGGGGTGAAGGCGGAGTCGAACTGCTGCCGAATCGACAGGGCCGGGGCGACGCCGAGCACCATGGTCGCCGCCGTGGCGACGCCGGCCGACAGCACCGCCTTCTGCCAAGGGGCCAGAGTATGCGGGACACGGATCTCAAGGGGGTCGAGGTTCGGGGGGTTCGGCGTCTCAGCCATAGATCGCACCTTCCATGGTGGGGGCGTGCGCGACATTGCCAGGCAGAAACGGTAGGCGGCCCGGGTGTCGCACCGCCTTCGCATTGCTGGCGCTGCGCTGTCGGGGCAAGGAGGAGGGCCTTGCCGAGGATCAGGGCCGGCCGGTCGTCCTCGTCACCTGGGCGGCAGGATGCCCTGCCGAGGTGGGCGGCGGCGCTGTGACGCAGCTGGTGCATGTCGAGGCCGACGTACTTCTCCAGCAGGACGCGGGCGCGGTCGTAGCCCAGACGACGGGCGCGGCCGGCGTGCGGGCAGATGTCGGCGGCCGCCGGGCGGCGAGCGGGGGCCGGGGCCGGGCGGCGTTCGGACAGGAACAGCGGGCCGGGCGTGCGTGCTGCCGTCGGGCAGGCGGAGCAGAAGGTGGGCGGCGCCGCTGCCCGCTCGGTGGCGCCGCCCTTGGAGCGGACGGGGGCGCGGCGGCGTTCCAGGTCGAGGTCTTCCACGTTCAGTGCCAGGATTCCGGTGGTTCTGGCCGCGGTTTCGTACCTCTCGACTGAACTGACGAAGAAGCTCTGCTGCTCAGAGGACATGTACTGACATCAGCTACGGTCGCTCGCCATGGCTGGAGAGGGAGGAACGCCCCGAGATCTCGCGAAGCTGGCCGTGCCGTTGGTTGGAACGACGTCACCCTCGCCTCCTTCGCGGCGATCCCCAGGCCACCACCATCACTCAACGCATAGCTGCAGCTCCACAATGCAGGCGGCAGTGGCATCGCCGCCCCGAAAACTGCAAGATCCCTTCTGGCCGGTGCCGCCGACCCTCTGGGATGATCTCGAAGATCTGTTCCCGCCGAGCGAAGGGACCCTGCTTGAACACCGGCCAGCCGCCGACCGCCGACGCGCGCGCTTCCCCGGGCGGAAGGAACACCATGCCGGCCTGGCCCGATAGCCCGAGCTGCAGTCCATGGGGACTTCTTCGCCGCGCCCGCGGACCCCGACGAGGAAGAGGACGAGGACGACCTCGATGGCCCGGTCCGCATGCCTGACGCGACCCGCGCCGGCTCCACCACCTGCCCGCCCGGCCGGCGTCCACGCCTGCCACCGCCACCTGCGCATCGAGCGCACCTGGTCCCGGATCCAAGCTTTCGTCCCGGCCCGGCAGCGCCTCACTAACCTGCCCGCTCTCACCTGAGAGCCCGACCCGACCACGACGACCCAGGAAGGAGCCTCATCCGGGCCCGTGGACCCGGCGCCCCACAGCGTCATGCGACGGTCTGCCCCAACCGCCTCAGGGACACTGGGGGCGAGCCGCGGAGCCGCTCACGCGACCGGACCAGCCGAAGAATCGAGGCCAAACGCCCAAGGCCAGCCCGGCGGCCAGTTCTCGCCCGCGACGAAGACCACTCCCGAGCCCGCACCGGCAACGCACCCCGCAACATGGCCGCCCTGCGTAACCTCGCCATGTGCGCTCGCCGCTTGACCGGCGCGACCAACCTCGCCCAAGCCATCCGGCAGCTCTCCCGAGACGCCTCCAACGGCTGCCCTCGCTCGGAAGCACCACGGATGGTTGCCACGGAATCTTGGCCGAACCCTTGAAGTGACGATCTCACCCAGGCAACTGATCAAGAAGCGTACGTGCCGCGATACGGAGCTCGGCGCTGATGTCGTGGCCGTGGATCGACTCGTGGCTTTCGGCGGAAATGTCAAGGTCGACGCCATCGAGGTCCGACTCGCGGGTGATCAATCCGTGCAGCAGCCCTGCGGCCACGCTACGCACCACATCTTCGACAAACTGCGGCCGGAGATGGGAGCGCTTGACCAGATCGTACTCGTCAGGTCGTTTGAGGAGTTCCTGGGTCAGCGTCGTGCCGGCGGAGAGGACCCTGTAGAGGAATCCGTAACCGGGTAGCTGGTCAGGGCGCGAAGCGGTGATGCCTACCCGTACCCGGCCCTTTTGGCTGTGCGTGGCGATGGGGATGCGGTTGAGCAACTGGCGGCCGGTTGTGGCGGAGATGCCGAGTTCGCCGACCAGATCGCTCAGGGCGTAGCCCTGCATGCACGGGCAGGCGGTGATGTTGGTCGCCGTCAGTGTCTGCCCGACCACGGGTACGGGTCCCGCGACGGCCAGCGCTGAGACCTCCACGGTGTCGGGTGAGGGCAGCCCGGTGACGCGGGTGTAGGTGCGGATGGGCACGATGGCAGTCAACGTGACGCGAGCGGAGTCCTGGATCTGCTCGTCGCGGATCTGCTGGGCCATGGCAGCGGCGATCGCGGCGAGTGACAGACCGGTGGGCGCATTCATGAAAGCGCTCTCGATACGCGACATGTGAATGCCGCGCTGGCCGGAGGCCAGCGAGACTTCGGCTCTCGCGTCACACAATAGCTCCAGGACGCCCCCGAACACCTCATCGGCTGCGTTGACCGCGATGCGCTGCCCATGGACGCCTACCCGGTTCAGCGCGATGCCGACGGCGGGCTTTTGAGAAGGGACGTCATAGAAGTCGTCAGCGTAAGGCTGCGTCATGATTGACATGGGCAGAGCATCCTCTCTTGCGCGCTGCGCCGTCACGGGAGCATCGCCAAGGGTGTCTTGTTGCATCGTTGCGTTTCCGCCGGCGGGCTTGAGCGGGGTGCGAGACTGTGCTTACCCTTATTGTCGGCTCGCATCATGCCGACATCGCGCGATCAGGAGAGAAGCGTCCTGCGCGGCGTGATTCGCCCCGATCACTTCTACCAGAAATAGAAGTACCAGCCGGGCGAAGGGGCGCTCCAGTGAAAGCAGGGTGCGGTGTTGTATATGCGAGAGTAGAAGGCCCTCCTGTCTTCGCAGGCCCACTGGGAGAGCCAGGGGCCCATGTAGCTGTAGCCAGAGGAAGCCTGCTGCCGAGACAGCGGCGTTGTATCCGCGTAAGCGGAGGCCGTAGGGAATAGAATGACCCCCGCCAGGAGTATGCTGGACGTGATATTTCGCGTTAGCCGACGCACGGCAAAACCCCTTCCGCGCCGGTTGCGGCATGCAAGAAACTGCGGCGACGCCATTGCATTTGACATACGACTTCCTCTCATAACGGCCGAGCGGCCTTGCATATAAAAATGACAGGGCCACTGAACTGCCCGGCACCGGTCGGCAGCCTGCCCTTCCCGCGTTTGAGGCAATCACTACGGGCCTTCGCATTGCGGCTCGCGTAAGGCTGGATCTTCAATTCGCCTGCCGGCGGCATCAGCTTTGACGAGCCCTATTTTCAAGGCATGGATGCGCTGCTCCGCCGGAAAGAACAAGGGTCTTGCAGCGCCTAGTTAAGCAAAACTGGCTTACCGGGGCCTTTCGCGGAGCTGTCTTCTTGAGACCCCGTGACAGGGCATGACAGCACTGCAGAATGAGGCCCCGCAACGCACCCGGCATGCGTGGCTCGTCAGCTAGCCACCGTGCATCGAACGGTGACGAGACAGGGGCGACGCCGTGGATGAGATCGCCTTCCGGACGCTGTGATCGCCGAGGCAACCCGGAGGCACCTACCCCCAGGGATTCTTCCGGGACAGATAGCTCGCCTCTATGAACCGGCTCGCCTCTCAGCCGTTCTCTTGACGTTCCACGGCCGCTCAAATACAGACGTGTTCAACGTTTCGTGGTCGCTTCGGCGCTGCCGATCTCGTTGAACAGTTCCGTCGCTCGCTCCCAGTGCGGGACGGCGGCCACAGCGCCGTAGAGCTCTTGGACGGCGTTGCCGAGAGTGCGCAAGGTGCGGGCTTCGCCCAGGCGGTGGCCTGTGCGGCGGTGGGTCCTCAGGGCGAGGTCGGGGGCTCGCCCCGAAGTGTGGACACCGGTCGTTATGCGGCGAGCAGCACCCTATCGACGGTCTGCTGCTCGTAGTCGATCGGGCTGAGGTAGCCGAGGGCGGAATGTCTCCTTCGGGTGTTGTAGCGGGTGATCCATTGGAAGACGGCCAGGCGGGCCTCACGTGGCGAGGACCAGCGCTTGGCGCCCTGCAGCGTCTCGCGTTTCAAGGTCGCGTTGAACGATTCCGCCGCGGCGTTGTCGGCGCTGGACCCGACGGCTCCCATGGATTCGCGTCCGAGACTTGATGACGCTCGCCAGGACTACAGCAGAGACCGGGTGACCGCCGAACTGGACATCGAGGTGCTCGAACGGCTGCTCCGCGAGACGGACGAGACCAGGCCCA
>NZ_BAAAMU010000187.1:0-15902 GCF_039529435.1 Nonomuraea maheshkhaliensis | reverse complement strand
CACCGGCCGTCTTCTCGCCCGCACTATCGTCCGCGCCGCCGTCCAGGTCTCCCGCGCTCCCGTCGGCCGCGGCCCGGGCGCTCGCCGCCACGCCGGCCTCACTCTCACCGAACGGCGCCGCCACCTCGTCACGGCCGGCGCCGGAACGCGCGACGCGCTCCCCCGCCTCGTCACTGGACGCACCGGCACCCACAGCGGCCTCACTGGCACGCGCACCGGCGCCCACGGCGGACCCTCCGCCAGGAACTCCGGACGCGGCCTCCGCCTCGGCGGCGGGCGCGACGGCCTCATCCGCCTTCTTGCGGGTCCTGCGCCGCT
The DNA here is from genome assembly GCF_039529435.1 of Nonomuraea maheshkhaliensis. Taxonomy (NCBI): domain Bacteria; kingdom Bacillati; phylum Actinomycetota; class Actinomycetes; order Streptosporangiales; family Streptosporangiaceae; genus Nonomuraea; species Nonomuraea maheshkhaliensis. Next base: position 15,584 of record NZ_BAAAMU010000187.1, on the reverse strand, counting down.
TCACGGGCTCCTCGGCGGCGGGCTCGCCCTCCGGGAGCGCTCCCGCGGTGGCCGCCTCAGCTTCCGCCTCAGCCGTCTTCTTCGTCGTACGCCGCCGCGTCGTCGTGGCGGTGGACCGCGTCCGCGTGGCCCGCTTCGGCTTCTCAGCCGCGGCCTCGCCCTCGGTCTCACCGAGCGCCTCGCCGACGGCATCGGCCATGGCGGCCTCGGCCGGACTCTCCACCGGCGTTCCACCGGAAACCGCACCAGCCGCACCCGTACCGGCACCGGCCCCCGCACCAGCGGAAGCCACGGCGGCCGTACCGCCACGAGTCGTGTCAGCATGAGTCGTACCGGCATGAGTCATGCCGGTACCAGCCGTATCGGCGGCGGGCTCACCCGGGGCTCTTTGAGCCGCGTTGCGCTGCACCGGTCGCACCTCGGCCACCGACGGCGCCGTCTGCGCCGCGGCGACCGTGACCGGAACGGAAGCCGGCTCCTCGGGCAGCTCCGGCGGAGGACCCGCGGGGCGGCTGGCGGAGCGGCGACGCTTCGTCACCTCGGGCTGTTCAATTGTCTCCCCGTCAGGGCCAGTGGCCCCGGCGTTGGGCTCGTTGTCGAGCATGCGGGCGTTCTCCCGTCAGCTCCCGGGCGCGTCACCGCGCCGCGCAGGAGCCCTCGTGTCTCGTTGTCCGCCGGCTCTCCCGAGACGGAAGCGCCGGCGCCAAGTCCTGTCAGCAGTCGTGCCCGGCTCGCGCCGGGCATGTCCTTAACCGGCGACGTGCTCACCCGCCGGTCCCGCCTCGCCGCCGCGCGTGATGTCGCGGTCCAGGTCGAGCGGGTCGGCAAGCGCACCGGTGCTGGCGTCGAGCGGCCCCTGCGCCAGCCTGGTCACCTCGGGGGGAACCGGCGGCGCGAAGTCGGCCACAAGGCGCAGCCCTGTGAGCACATCGTCGGGTCGAACGGCAGGCGTCATGTGCCGAACAACCATGCGCAGTATGACACACGGCTCTCCTCGCACCTGAGCTGCGGTTCTGTCTGTTCCCTCGGACACCTCGAGCCTCAGTACGGCCTCCCGCGCGTCAAAGCGGCGGGGACCCTTCTTGGTCAGGCGCTCGACCTCCACCGTGCCTGCCGCGAGAAACTTCTCCGCCGCCACCTCGGCGAGCTCGCGATCGGCACCGGGAAGCCGCACCTCCCAGTCGGAGACCTCCAAGCGGTCGGCCAGCCCCCCCGGACCCGCCTCCACAACGTCGAGCACATCGAGCCCAGGCGGCAACGACGCGTCCAGGCCCTGTCTGACCTGGCCGGGGTCGCACGGCGTGGTAACACCGATCTCGAGGTATTCGGCTTCGCTGGCGACACCGGTCGGCGCCGCGCCCGCGTAGGAGATCTTCGGGTGGGGCGAGAAACCCGCGCTGTAGGCCACCGGAATGCCGGCACGGCGAACCGCTCTCTCAACGGCCCGCGAGATGTCGCGGTGGCTGGTGAAGCGCAGGCGACCGCGCTTGGCGTAACGCACACGCAGGCGCTGCACCGTAGGCGCGGGCGGGGGCCCTTCGGGAACAGGTTTCAGAGCTTGTCGTCCTTCCCTTGTAAGAGTTCCTTCGTCTCAGGATAAGCCGCTCCGGCGTGTGTACGTGTACGCCGTGACACGGCTCGCCCACTGAGCGCGCTAGACCACCGTAAGAGGAAGGAGTTTCCGCCCCGTCGGACCGATCTGAATTTCTGTTCCCATGGTCGGGCATACGCCGCAGTCGTAGCACGGAGTCCAGCGGCAGTCCTCGACCTCACCGCCGGAGACGGCCTCCTGCCAGTCCTGCCACAGCCATTCGCGGTCGAGCCCGGCGTCGAGGTGGTCCCACGGCAGGACCTCGTTCTCCTCACGCTCGCGCGTGGTGTACCAGTCGACGTCGACGCCCGCCTTCTCCGCCGCCGCCATCCAGCGCTCGTAGGAGAAGTGCTCGCTCCACCCGTCGAACCGGCCGCCGTCCTCCCAGACCGCCCTGATCACGGCGCCGACCCTGCGGTCGCCCCGCGACAGCAGACCCTCCACGATGGACGGCTTGCCGTCGTGATAGCGGAAACCGATCGCCCGGCCGTACTGCTTGTCGCCCCTGAGCGAGTCGCGCAGCGCCTTGAGCCGCCGGTCGACGGTCTCGTGGTCGGCCTGCCCGGCCCACTGGAACGGGGTGTGCGGCTTGGGTACGAAGCCGCCGATGGAGACCGTGCAGCGGATGTCGCGGCTGCCGGTCGCCTCGCGGCCCGCCTGGATGACCTTCTTGGCCAGGTCGGCGATGCCGAGGACGTCTTCGTCCTCCTCCGTGGGCAGCCCGCACATGAAGTAGAGCTTCACCTGCCGCCACCCTTGCGAATAGGCGGTGGAGACGGTGCGGATCAGGTCTTCCTCGGTGACCATCTTGTTGATCACCTTGCGCATGCGCTCCGATCCGCCCTCGGGCGCGAACGTCAGGCCCGAACGCCTGCCGTTCCTGGAGAACTCGTTGGCCAGGTCGATGTTGAACGCGTCGACCCTGGTCGAGGGCAGCGACAACGAGGTGTTGGTGCCCTCGTAACGGTCGGCCAGCCCCTTGGCCACATCACCGATCTCGGAGTGATCGGCCGACGACAACGACAGCAGGCCGACCTCGTTGAAGCCGGACTCCTTGATGCCGTTCTCGACCATCGCCCCGATCGTGGTGATGGACCGCTCACGCACCGGACGGGTGATCATGCCCGCCTGGCAGAACCGGCATCCGCGCGTGCAGCCGCGGAAGATCTCCACGCTGAACCGCTCGTGCACCGTCTCGGCCAGCGGCACCAGCGGCTTCTTCGGATAGGGCCACTCGTCGAGGTCCATCACCGTGTGCTTGTGCACCCGCCACGGCACGTCGGCCCGATTGGGCGCGACCCGCTTGATGCGCCCGTCGGGGTGGTAGTCGACGTCGTAAAACTTCGGCACGTAAACCCCGCCGGACTCGGCCAGCCGCATCAGCAGCTCGTCACGACCGCCCGGCCTACCCTCCGCCTTCCACTCACGGATGACCTCGCTGATGGCGATGGAGATCTGCTCCCCGTCACCGAGCACGGCCGCGTCGAGGAAGTCGGCGATCGGCTCCGGGTTGAAGGCCGCGTGACCGCCCGCGAGCACGATCGGATCGTCCTCACCGCGATCCACGGCCAGCAACGGAATGCCGGCCAGGTCGAGCGCGGTCAGCATGTTGGTGTAGCCGAGCTCGGTCGAGAACGACACTCCGAGCACGTCGAAGGCACGCACCGGCCGGTGCGCGTCGACCGTGAACTGCGGAACCCCCTCGGCCCGCATCAGGGCCTCCAGATCGGGCCAGACCGCGTACGTCCGCTCGGCCAGCGTGGCGGGAAGCTCGTTGAGAATCTCGTAGAGAATCGCCACACCCTGGTTGGGCAGCCCGACCTCGTAGGCGTCCGGATACATCAACGCCCAGCGCACGTCGGCGGAATCCCAGTCCTTGACGGTCGAGTTGAGCTCACCTCCGACGTACTGGATGGGCTTCTGCACCTTGGGCAGCAGCGCTTCCAGGCGGGGGAAAATCGACTCGACAGACATACGCTCCAGGGTAGCGGCGATCAGACGGTGACACGTCCCTGACCACCCACGCCTGTCGCGGTGTCTGTGAAGTCATCTGCGGGGGGTGCGACACCGGCGCGTGTCAGGACGCCTGCGGGGGTGCGGCGCCTGTGCGGTCGTCTACGGAGCCGCTTGCCGCGGTGTCTGTCACGACGGTTGCCGCGATGTCTCGAGGACGCTTGCTGCGGCACCGGTCGCTCCTAGGGGACGCTTCACATTTTTCCGATCGGACCGTCTGCGAGTGGTCTCCGATGCTCTGCCGTCCATCGCTGAGTGGCTGCGAGCGTCGCTGTGCAGCCACTTGGGCATCCTGTAGCCCCAGCGGGCCGCGTTCCGGCGACGTGTTGCTGTGCGGACGGTGTGGTGGCCTGGTGAGGCGTTGTCGTTCGGGCGCGTGATGGGGTGGTGATGGTTGCCGGCCGGGGTTACCGGCGTGGGTAGTGCCTCACTCCTGACGTGTGTAGTGCCGCAGGCCTTGCGCTGGTCCAGGGTGTACTAGCTTGCGTAGTGCTGCACCCCGTGCCGAGGATGCCAGGGAGGGACCGAGAGGCCCGCACGCGCCAAGCGTCGGTCTGCGTGGATCGGTCCGGCTGCGGCGGCGATGGGGGTTGTGAGCACAGGCTGCCGGTCGGTCAGTGCGGGGTGTCTCCTCCCGAAAGAGGCGGTTCTTCCGGGTGAGCCGCGAGTGGCGGTGCTTAGGGCAGCTCGTTCTTTGGCCGATCCCATCGTTCGCCAGCTCCTCGGACATCCCCTGACATCTCACGGACATCCCGCGGACACCGCACCTCCCCCGTACGTCACCTCACGGACACCGCAACAAGCGCCCTCGCAAACATCGCGGCAAGCATCACGATCGACAACCGCGGCAAGCGGCCCCGCAGACGTCCACACCGCACCACACCCCGCAGACATTCGCACGCCCCTTGCAGGCATCCGCGCAGCGCCACACCCCCGCAGACATCCACGCAAGCGCCCGCCAAGCCCTCTGCAGATCGCCTCCCCGACACCGCAGCGAGCGTCGCCATGGCGCCGCGGCAAAGTCGGCAGGCGGCCTCACGGATACCGCCCTCGGCAGGCGTCCCCACGAACACCAGCCCCCGCAGACGCCCTCAGCGCCACGACGCCGGCCCTTCATGGACCCCTCAGGAACATCGCAGGCAGGCGTCACCACAGAGCGGCGCCGAGGCGAACCTGGCTCCTCACTCGAACGACTGTCTTCGCACCCTGATGGCCTGCAACAGCCCGACCGCGATCAAATTCGCAAAGGTGGCGGTGCCCCCGTAGGACACGAACGGCAGCGGCAGCCCCGTGATCGGCATGATCCCGATCGTCATCCCCACATTGATGAACGTCTGGAACGCGAACCAGCACACGATCGTGCCCGCCACCAGCGTCCCGAACCTGTCCTCGCACTGCCTGGCGATCTTCAGCCCGCGCAGCAGCACCACGCCGAGCAGCAGCACCACCGTGACCGACCCCAGGAAGCCGAACTCCTCCCCCGCCACCGTGAAGATGAAGTCGGTGTGCTGCTCGGGCACGAACCGTCCGGTCGTCTGCCCGCCCCCGAGCAGCCCCTTGCCCAGAAGCTGTCCCGAGCCGATCGCGATCATCGATTGCGTGCTGTTGTAGCCCACCCCGCGCGGATCCACGCTCGGGTCGACGAACGCGGTGAACCGCGCCACCTGGTAGGGCTCCAGCATCTGGAAGTAGAACACCGAGAACATCCCGGCGCACGCCACCAGCGTCAGCGCGCCGATCAGCCGCTTGCGCACGCCCCCGATGATCAGCCCGGCGGCCGTGATCACCGCCAGCACCATCGCCGTCCCCAGGTCGGGCTGGAGCATGACCAGGCCGATGGTGAGCGCGGCGGCGAACAGCGAGAGCATCACGTCCAGCCCCCGTGGCCGATCGGTGCCCTCGGCCGGCTGGGCCAGCAACATCGCGATGATGAGCAGCAGCCCCACCTTGGCGAACTCGGACGGCTGCACCGCGAACCCGCCGCCGAGCAGGATCCACGAGTGCGACCCGTTGATCGTCGCGCCCAGCGGGGTGATGACCAGGACCAGCCCCACCACCGACAGCAGGAACACCACCGGCGCGTACGCCCGCATCGCCCGATGGTCGACCATGGCCACGAGCCCGCACAGCACGAGCCCGATGGCCTCGTTGAGCATGTGCTTCTTGACCAGCCCCGTCGCGCCCGGCGCCCAGGTCCTGGTGGACGACCACACCAGCAGCGTGCCGATCACGCACAGCCCGGCCACCGCGACGAGCATCAGCCCGTCGAGCCGCCGCACCGTCGAGTTCTCGCGAGCCATCCGCCGAAAAAGCGAGGGCCGCCGAACGGCCACCGTCCGCGCGTTCACCGGCCGCCTCCCGTCACATCAGCGCCGCCCGACCCTCTACGCGCGCAACCCGCCACACCCGCAACGGCCGATCGCCAGCCTTCCGCCGCATCCGCGACGAATGACCGCCTACGCTCACCCGCCACACCCGACAGCCCGCGCCCGCTTCCCGCTACGCCTGGGCACCTACGCTCGCTTCCCGGCACGGCCGCGATGGCCGGCCGCCTCCGCCTGCTTCCCACCGCATCCGCAACGACCGACCGCCAACGCCCGTTTCCCACCGCGGCCGACCAACCCCACCCATCCCACCCACGTCCCGGCACGGCCGGCCACCAGCGCCCGCCTCCCCCCATGTCCGCGACAACCGACCACCCGCCCACACTTCCCACCACACCCACGGCGGCCGGCTGCTCGCGCCCGCTCATTCCCCGGCCACCGTTCCGTCAGGCGCGAACTGCGGAAGCCGGGTGGTCAACCGCCCGCCCGGCACCGCGGGCTTGCGTTTGATCCCGTAGATCCCCTCGTAGATCTCCCGTACGGCCGGAGCCGCCGTCTGCGCGCCCATGCCGCCCTGCGACACCATCGCGACCACCACGTACTGCGGATTCTTCGTCGGCGCGAACGACGCGAACCACGAGGTGTCCTTCTTGCCCCATACCTCCGCGGTGCCGGTCTTGCCGCCCACCCGCACCTTGTTCATCGGGAACCCGGCGAAGGCTCCGGCCGCCGTGCCGTCCGCGGCCACCTGGCTGAGCGCGTTCTTGATGTACAGGCGCTCCTTCTCGCTGAGCGGCAGTTTGCCCACCACCGGCACCGGAATCTTCCTGACCACCGTGCCGTCGGGACGCACCTGCGCCCACCCGATGCGCGGGCTGCGCACCTTGCCGTCGCTCACCAGCGCCATGTAGGCCCTGGCCAGCTGCATGGGCGTGACGAGCACGTCGCCCTGCCCGATGGAGAAGTTGGCGGAGTCACCGGGCCGCAGCAGGAACCCCTCGGTGCAGTTCTCCAGCGCCAGCCGCTTGAGGAACTCCGCCCGCGCCTTGTCCTTGACCTCCGGATAGCCCTTGCGGGAGCGCTCGCAGTTGATCGCGCTCGTCCTGTTCCACAGGTCCTTCTTCCAGGCCCGGTCGGGGATGCGGCCGCCCGACTCGCCGGGCAGGTCGACGCCGGTCGGGCTGCCGAACCCGAAGGCCCGGGCCATGTTGGCGAAGATCTCCTTGGGCGGCTTCTTCGGCGTGCGCCCGCCGTCCTTGAGGTACTGCTCGTACGCGGCCCGGTAGAAGATCGTGTCGCAGGACTTGACCAGCGCCGTGTGCAGGCTGAGCGTGCCCAGCGCGATGCCGCGGAAGTTGTTGAAGGCCCGCCCGCCCACGGTGTAGGAGCCGGGGCACGAGTACGTCCCGTTGAGCGGGTAGCCCGCGCGCAGCATCGCCGACACCGAGGAGACCTTGAACGTCGAGCCCGGCGCGAACTGGCCGTTGATCGCCCGCGACACGAGCGGTTTGCCGGACTTCTCCGACAGCAGCCACTGGTAGCCGCGCGCCGAGATGCCGCCCGCCCAGATCTCGGGGTCGTAGTTGGGCGCGCTGGACAGGGCCACGACCCGCCCCGTACGCGCGTCGAGCACCACCGCGGCCCCGCCGTCCGCGCCGGGCGCGGACTTCATCGCCTTCGCCAGCGCCTTCTCCACGACCATCTGCACCCGCAGGTCGATGCTGGTCACCAGGTGGTCGCCGGGAATGGGGGTGATCTGCTCCTCGACGCCGAGCGCCTTGCCCATCCGATCGACCTGCACCCTGCGCAGCCCGGCCTTGCCCCGCAGCGCGTCGTCGTAGACGTATTCGAGCCCGTCGCGCCCGGCCAGGTCGACCCCGGAGAAACTGGCCTTCAGCCCCTCCCGCTTCTCCAGCTCCGCCTCGGTGACGGGCTGCAGGTAGCCGAGCATCTGCGCCCCGGCCCTGCCGCCGGGATATTGCCTGACGGAGTGGATCTCCGCGGTCACCCCGGGAAACTCCTCCTGCCGCTCCAGGATCTGCAGCGCCTCGCGCGTGTCAACCTTCTCGTCCAGCGGAACCGGCTGGTACGGCGACCCCGTCCAGCACGGCTTGCCCACCCCAGGACCGCAGGGCGTGATGCGCTGCTGCAGGTCGGCGACCGGCCGCCCGAGCACCTCCGACAGCTTGGTCAGCACCTTGACGCCGCCGTCCTTCATCCGCGACAGCCTCGTCCTGTCGACGGACACGACCAGAGCGGTCTTGTTGCGCACCAGCGGCCGCCCCTTGGAGTCGAGGATCTGGCCACGGACGGCCGGCACGATCACCGCGCGGGTCCTGGTCTCGGTGGCCCGAGTCACGAACTCCTGCCCGCGCACCACCTGCACCTGCCACAGGCGCACGGCCAGCACGACGAGCAGCGTCAGCACGAGTACGTGAAGCACCAGCAGCCTGGCACGCATCCTGATCATGTCGAGAACCTCGCCTGTCTGCCGCGCGTGGTCAGCCAGATCACGATCGGCGACACCAGCAACGTGTAGACGATCGTGACCGGCACCTGTTCGGTCAGGGTCGACAGCGTCACCCGCGGATCGCCGATCAGCCCGCCCACGGCCGCCGCCAGCAGGGGCGCCATCAGCACGCACAGCACCACGGTCGTGACGGGCCCGCCCGCCCCTCGCCCGGCGACATAGCCGGCCAGCGCCAGCACGAACGCGTACTGACCCACCAGGTGAGCGGACGGCGGCATGACGTCGACCAGCAGCCCCGTGCAGAACCCCAGCACGGCCCCGGAGGACGGCCCCCGGACCAGCGACGCCCCGATAACGGCGAGCAGCACGAGATCAGGCGCGCCCCCGGCGGGCAGGGGCACCCGGTTGACGAGCATCACCTGGGCCAGCAGCGCCAGCACCACGGAAACCCCGCCGATCACGCCGCCCCCTCACCGCACGCCGAGAACCACCGCACCGCCTCGTCCGAACGCCCCCGCTCCCACCACCCGCGACCCGCGAGTCGCACCCGACCCAGCCCCACTCGACCGCCCCGCGCCAACCCCGGACGCCCCACTCGACCGCCCCGTCCCAGCCGCTCACACCCCACCCGGCCACCACTCCGCCTCGAAACACCGTCCGGCCACACGCGACGCGCCCTCCCCGCGACGACGCCCCCAGCCCACCGCACGCGGCCGTCCCGGCTCGCGATCACCGCGCCCGCTCCTTGGCCGGCAGGACCGCGTCACGCGGGTCCCGCTTGGGCGCTTCCACCACCACGCCGACCACGTCGAGCGCCGTCAGGTCCGCGTACGGCCGCGCGTACGCGATCCGGGTCAGCTCCCCTGGCGTCGACTCCACCCGTTCGATCACGCCGATCGGCACTCCGGGCACGTACGGCCGCCCGTGCTGCGACCCGAAACTCACGATCCGCCCGCCTCTGCTCAGCGGCGCCGTGGAGTCGAGCAGCCGGAACTGGACGAGCCGCCCGTGCTCGCCCACCCCGTGGACGACACCGATCTCCTTGCCGCCTTCCAGCCGCGCCCCCGCGGCCGAGGCGGGATCGCTCAGCAGCACCACGGTCGAGGTGTGGGCCGAGGCGTGCAGCACCCGGCCGACCAGCCCGTCTCCGTTGAGCACGGTCATCTCGGACCGCACCCCGTCGTTGGTCCCGACGTCGATCTGCACCGCGTCCTCGAACCCCGGCTGACCCCGCCGCGCGATCACGTTGCCGGTGACCACCTTGTATCCCCCGGTCCCGGCCAGCCCAAGCAACTGCTTGAGCTGCTTGGCCCGGTCGGCGTCGAGCTTCCCGGCCAGCAGGCCGGCCCGGAGCTCGGCGTTCTCCTCCTTGAGCGCCTCGATGCGCTGCTTGGCGGCCGGCGCGGTCAGGATGGCGTGCACGAACCCGCCCACCGGTCTCACCACGCCGCTGCCGAACTGCTCCGCCGTGCCGAACAAGTAGGCCCCGACCGCGCGCAGCGGGCGCAGCGGCGAACTCTCGCCGGTGCGGTGGTCGACGGTCAGGATGACCAGTGCGGCGGCGAGCAGCACTCCCAGGATCAGCCGGGCACGGCGCGAGTCTCTCATCAGTGCCGCGACTCCGGCACCAGGACCTGCTGGAGTGCCTCGAACTCCTCGGCGCACTTGCCCGAGCCGATGGCGACGGAGTCGAGCGCGTTGTCGACCAGGTGGACCGGCATGCCCGTCTCGGCCTTGACCCGCTCGCCGAGCCCCTTGAGCAGGGCGCCACCGCCGGTGAGCGCGATGCCGCGGTCCATGATGTCGCCGGACAGCTCGGGCGGGCACTTGTCGAGGGTGGTCTTGACGGCGTCGACGATGGCGTTGACCGGCTCCTCGGTGGCCTTCCTGATCTCTTCGCTCGACACGATGATGGTCTTGGGCAACCCGCTGACCAGGTCACGCCCGCGAACCTCCGCGTGCGACTCCTCGCCGAACGGGCACGCCGAGCCGATGGCGATCTTGATCTCCTCGGCCGTGCGCTCGCCGAGCATCAGCGAGAACTCCTTCTTGGCGAACGCGATCACGGCCTGGTCGAGCTCGTCACCGCCGATCCTGATGGACTGGCTCGTCACGACGCCGCCCATCGAGATGATCGCCACCTCGGTGGTGCCGCCGCCGATGTCGACCACCATGTTGCCGGTCGGCTCGTGCACCGGCAGCCCGGCCCCGATGGCGGCGGCCATCGGCTCTTCGACGATGTAGACCCTCCTGGCTCCCGCCTGGTAGCCGGCCTCTTTCACCGCCCGCTGCTCGACACTGGTGATGCCACTGGGTACGGCGATGATGATGCGCGGCTTGGCGAAATGACGCCGTCGATGCACCCTTTGGATGAAATATCGCAACATCCGTTCGGTGACGTCGAAATCGGCGATCACGCCGTCCTTCAGCGGACGGATCGCGATGATATTGCCAGGCGTACGACCGATCATCCGCTTGGCCTCGATGCCGACCGCCACGATCTTGCCGGTCACGGTGTTGATCGCGACGACTGACGGCTCATTGAGCACGATGCCGCGGCCACGCACGTAGACCAACGTGTTGGCGGTGCCAAGGTCGACCGCCATGTCACGGCCGAGGAACGCGAGCTTGCTGCCCATGGGGAACGGAGCCCTCCGTAACGTCGTTCGCGAATGACTACGGATCGAATTCGAATCGTAACGTGACGTACCCACCGATGCGCGCAATGAGCCATCGCGCCCATCAAAAATCTCCAGCCCCTAGCTCAACCGCAATTTTGCCCGGATTGCACCACAACATCCGACAGCGCGCTGGAACGATCCAACATCCAATCCAAAGAAACCCTACGGCAAGCCCCCGACAAAAACCGGCTCAAGAATCACGGCCACAGACCAGGAAATCCGCGCGAGCCCACCCCGGAACCCTACGAGAAAGGACCGACAGAAAATGCCGCGCGCCCGCACAGCCGGAGCTGCGCGGGCGCGGAGGAGGCGGAAGCGACTAGAACCTGTCCGGGAAGAAGATCTTGATCTCCCTCGCGGCCGACTCGGGCGAGTCGGAGCCGTGGACGACGTTTTCGCCGATCTCGAGGGCGTGGTCGCCGCGGATCGTGCCGGGGGCCGACTTCACCGGGTCGGTGGCGCCGGCCAGCGCGCGGAACGCCTCGACGGCGCGCGGGCCCTCCAGCACCAGGGCGACGAGCGGCCCCGAGGTGATGAACTCGACGAGCTCGCCGAAGAACGGCCGCTCGGAGTGCTCGGCGTAGTGGGCCTTGGCGGTGTCGGCGTCGAGGGTGCGCAGGTCCATCGCCACGACCTTGAGGCCCTTGCGCTCCACACGGGCGATCACGTCACCGATGAGGCCGCGCTTAACCCCGTCGGGCTTGATCAGGACAAGAGTGCGCTCGGACACTTGGAGTTCTCCTTCGAACATGGTGGGGTCACGGCGGCAGGCACCGGCCTGGCCGCGAGGACGCTTCGCGGGGCACGCGCCCGCGCGTCGCCGTAGCAGGGCCCTCAGCTTACCGTCCCGAGCCCCTGCCCTAGTTTCCGTACGCCGGAAGCCTACGCACAAGCCGCAAGCCCGCAGAGGCCGAAACTCAGGCAGAAGCCGGAAACCTACGCGGAAGTGACGTCCTCCGGCGACTGCCCCTGCGGCGGCACCGCGGGAGGCACCGCAGCCGGCGCCCCACCCGCCCCCGCCACCGACCCTCCGGCCGGCCCGCTCACCGCCGCGCCGATCCGGGGGATCGCCACGGTGGACGGCTCGTCGTCACCGTCCGCCCGCACCCCCTCGTCACCGTCCGGCCCTCCGAGGCCGTCTCCTCGTACGAGCAGCACGTCCGCGGGAGGCAGCCCCGCACAGGGGACGTCCGGCGGCGCCTCGGGCCCCTCCGGCTCGTCCGCCAGGACCCCGCGCCCAGGGCGACGAGCCATCACGGCCGCCAGCACGATGATCATCACCAGCAGGAACCCGCTGGCCAGGGCCCACCAGTGCAGCGCCCCCACGAAACTGTCGACGAGCTCCTGAGCCGACCGCACGCCGTCCAGCATCGCCATCTGCACCCCGGTGCCGAGCAGGAACCCCGCCAACACCCCCGCGCACCCCAGCGACAGCGCGGACATCGCCGCACCGGCCCCGACCCCTTGCAGGGCCGCCGTCACCGCCACCGCCGCACCCACCGCGAGCAGGCTGAACGGCACTGTCAGCACCATCCCGTCGGCGGAGGGCACCACGAGCCGCACCGAGCAGAGCCCGGCCACCATGGCCAGCAGCCCCAGCGACGCCACCCGGCGCCCCGCGCCCCGCGCGAACAGCCGCACGCCCACCGACGCCACGATCGCGAGCACCCCGGCCACCGCGTACGGCACCCACAGCCCCCGCAGCCCCGGCCCGCCGAGCCCACCCATCTCCACCAGCGTCACCTGAGCGGCGCTGGGCAGCAGCACCGCGCCGATCGCCACCATCGTGTACGCCGAGGTACGGCTCTCGGAGACGCCGATCGAGGCCATCGCGAGCAGCCCCAGGATCGCGACCACCGCCAGCACCATGACGGGAACGGCCCGCCAGCCCTCGGTCGCCGTGCTGATCGCCAGCGCCGCGATGCCCGCCGCGGGCACGGCCGTCAGCAGCAGCCGCCCGCGTTCTTTGACGCTCGGAACGGGCCCGGCGGGCCGCCCGGCCAGCGTCCACGCGACGAGGTGAACCGCCGCCAGCCCGAGCGCGATGCCGGTCACCAGCGGGTACGGCTGCAGCGTGACCCGCCAGCTGCTCACCGCGTCGAGCGGCCACAAGGCCAGCGCCTGCGCCGTGAGCAGGCTCAGCCCGAACGTGCCCGCCCACAGAGCCCGCAGGACGGCGGCCCGGTGCCACACCGCCGCCAGGGTGGCGGTCAGGATGATGCCGGCGCCGACGCCGCGCAGCACGCGTACGACGCCGACGAGCAGCTCGGAGCCCGCGTAGCCGCCCGCGGCCTCGGACAGCGCAACCAGCGCCAGCCCGCCGAGCAGCAGGTGAGGCGCGGGAACGCGGCGCAGCGCGGCGGCCACGAGCGGGACGGTCAGCATCAGCGCGGGCAGCGAGAGCCCGTTCGTCCGCATGAGCCCGGCCTGCTCGAGGTCGTCCGGCAGCAGCCTGGCGACCACGGAGAGCGTGTTGGGGATCGAGACGACCGCCAGCGGCAGCGACGCCACGACCAGCAGCCCGAGCACGATGTCGGGCAGCCAGGAGTTACTGAGGCGCGCCTGATGCGGCGGCCGTTGAATCGGGGGAACGGCCATGTTGGCCGACTTTAGCGCGTAGTAGCGCCCTCGACACGTCGAGCTACGATAATCGCCGTGATCCACAGCGCGGCGAAGATCACCCCGAGGAAGAACATGGTCGGTACGAGGAAGCCCGTGGCGATCGCCAGCACCTGGACGACACTGCCGACGACGTACCCGACCGGCCGCTTGAGCATGCCCGCGGCGACCACGCACAGGACGAGCAGACCGATGCCGACCGCCACGGCCGGCCCCGGCTCGATCCCGCCCACGCCGATCGCCACGGGCGTGATGAGGCCGGCCACGATGGCCTCCATGCCCAGCACGCTGGCGCCGAGCCGGCGCATGCCCGGGGTGACCTCGAAGTTCATCATGTGCCGTCCGCCTTCAGCAGCTGCCGGGCGTCGCCGGCCGTGACGACCGACCCGGTGATGAGCACGCCGGTGCCGCTGAACTCACCGGCGGCGTCGGCGATCCCGATCGCCCTGTCGATGGCGTCGTCGAGCCGCTCGACGACGTGCACGCGGTCCTCGCCGAAGAGCGGCTCGGCCAGGGCCGCGAGCTCCTCGGCGGACATCGACCTGGGCGAGGAGTTACGCGTGACGACGATCTCGTCGAGCATCGGCTCCAGCAGCTCGAGCAGCCCTTCGACGTCCTTGTCACGCATGACGGCGACCACGCCGATCACCTTCGCGAAGTCGAACGCCTCGTGCAGCCCCTCCAGGGACGCCTGCATGCCGCCGGGGTTGTGCGCGGCGTCGACCACCACCGTGGGGGTGCGCCGCACCACTTCCATCCGCCCGGGCGAGGACGCCTGCGCGAACGCCTGGCGGACCAGATCGACGTCGAGCGGGTCGTCGCCGCCGGTCAGCGCCTCGACCGCGGCCAGCGCGCAGACCGCGTTGCTCGCCTGGTGAGCGCCGTACAGCGGCAGGTAGACGTCGTCGTAGACGCCCTTGAGCCCGCGGAGCGACAGCAGTTGCCCGCCGATCGCGACCTCGCGGCTCAGCACCCCGAACTCCAGCCCCTCGCGCGCGACGACGGCGCCGACCTCGGCCGCCCGCCGCATCAGCACCTCGGCGGCGGCGAGCTCCTGCTGCGCGAACACCGCCGTGGCGCCGGGCTTGATGATGCCCGACTTCTCCGTGGCAATGCTCGGCAGATCAGGCCCGAGCCGGTCGGTGTGGTCGAGCGAGATCGGCGTGATCACCGACACGGTGCCGTCGGCCACGTTCGTCGCGTCCCAGGACCCGCCCATGCCGGTCTCGATGACGGCGACGTCGACCGGACTGTCGGCGAACGCCGCGAACGCCATCGCCGTCAGCAGCTCGAAAAACTGGATCCGCCGTCCCTGCGTGTCGGTCAGGTCGACATAGGGGATGATCTCCTCGTAGACCTGCGCGAACCGCTCCTCGCTCAGCGGCTCTCCGTCCACGGTGATGCGCTCACGCATCGAGACCAGGTGGGGGCTGGTGAACCGCCCCACCCGCAGGTTGCGCTCCTTCAGCAGCGCCTCGGTGAGCCGCGCTGTGCTCGTCTTGCCGTTGGTGCCGGCGATGTGTACGACCGGGTACGCCCGCTGCGGCGAGCCGAGCAGGTCAAGAAGGGCCGCGATCCGATCGAGCGTCGGCTCGAAATCCCACTCGACGCCACGATCCAGGATCGCGCGTTCTACCGCACGATAATCCACCCCTCAACCCTACTGACCGTCATCACCAGTCCGTACGCGGGGCGAACATCCCACCCGCCCACCGCCGGCCGCAGGGCCCCTCCTGGGGACGGCCTCACCGAAGCTCCCTGGGGACAGCAGCCCACCAAGCCCCCGAACAGCCCCGAAGAATGGCGCCTTCGATGACGTGCACGAGCATGTCCACCCCTCCAGGACGCCAGAAAAGGGCCCGAACATGCAGAAGAGGGCCCCGACG
>NZ_BAAAMU010000186.1:0-15964 GCF_039529435.1 Nonomuraea maheshkhaliensis | reverse complement strand
CAGGCGGCCGGGCGGCTCCGACTTCGCCGGCGTGCGCGCCGCGGGCGACCGCCTGACCAGGCCGGGTGTGGCCCGCGCGCTGCGGGCGGCGGCCGAGCGCGGCCGTGACGGCTTCTACCTGGGCGAGTTCGGGCAGGGCCTGATCGACCTGGGCGCGGGCGAATACTCCGAGGCCGACCTGGCCGCGCCGGGCGCCGACTGGGTCGAGCCGCTGAAGACGCGCGCGTACGGTCACGACGTCTGGTCGATGCCGCCCAACTCCCAGGGCTACCTGCTGCTGATGTCGCTGGCCATCGCCGACGGCCTCGACCTGCCCGATTCACCGCACCATCCCGCCTGGGCCCATCTGCTGGCCGAGGCCGCGAGGGTGGCCGGCCACGACCGGCTCGACCTGCTGCACGAGGGCGCCAAGGACCTGCTCGACCGCGACGAGATCGCGCGGCGGCGGGCGCTCGTCGACCCCCGTTCCCGGCTGCGGCTGCGCGCTCCCGCCGAGCAGGGCGACACGACCTACCTGTGCGCGGTCGACGGTGACGGCATGGGCGTGTCGCTGATCCAGTCGAACGCGTCCGGGTTCGGCAGCATGTTGTTCGAACCCCGTACCGGGATCAATCTCCACAACCGCGGCATCGGCTTCTCCCTCAAACCCGGCCATCCCGCCGAGTACGGGCCAGGCCGGCGTCCGCCCCACACGCTCACCCCCGCGCTGATCACCCGCCGCGACGGCACGCTCAGGGCGGTCGCCGGCACGATGGGCGGCGACGCCCAGCCGCAGATCCTGCTTCAGGTCATCACCCGCCTGCTGCGGCACGGCGAGCAACCTGGCCCGGCCCTGGCCGCCCCGCGCTGGCGGCTCGGCACCGGCGGCACCGGGTTCGACACCTGGGAGGCGCCCGACGACGCCGTGCTCGACCTGGAGGAGGGCGGGAGCTGGGCCGACGGCCTCGGGGCGCTCGGGCACCGGGTGGCGGCGCTGCCGTACGGGAGCTCGTTCGGCCACGCCCACGTGATCGACGTGCGCCCGGACGGCATGCTGGCCGGGGCCGCCGACCCCCGTTCGCTCGTCGGTTCCGCGATTGGACGATGAACGCCGGGGTAGCGAGCGACCCCATGGCTGACGTCATCACTCTCATCACGCAGGACCACAGGGTCGTGGAAGGTCTGTTCGACCGGCTCAAGAAGAAGGAGGGCGACCAGCACGCCATGGTCGCCGAGCTGCGCGCCCTCCTGATCGCGCACGCGCGGGCCGAGGAGGACCGGGTCTATCCGGGCATCGACGCCCATCACAGCGTCGAGGAGCACAAGGAGGCCGAGATCCTGCTCGACTCCCTGGTCCGGGCCCGGCCCGGCACCACGGAGTTCGACAAGGCGCTCGACGACCTCATCGAGTCGATCAACCACCACGTCGAGGAGGAGGAGACCAAGCTCCTGCCCGCGCTTGGAAGCTCGGCCGACGCGGCGGAGCTGGAGCGGCTCGGCACCGCGTTCGAGCAGCGCAGGGCCGAGGAACTGGCCGCGCTCGGCTCCCCCGCCGAGCCCTCCAAGGCCGAGCTGTACGAGCAGGCGCGTCGGGCCGACATCCCCGGCCGGTCGCGGATGGACAAGGAAGAGCTGTCCGAGGCGCTGGGAGAGAACAAGTTCTAGGATTCCGGCCCGTACCCAGGGTAGGGGTCATTCATGACCGAACTACCTCCGAACCGGTACGGGATGAGCGACGAGCAGGAGATCGAGGTCGCTGAGTGGACCGACGATCTCGGCCGGCGCCACGAGATCGTCGAGGACGACCCCCAGCACCGGGACACCCTCGACGAACGACTGCGGCGTGAGGCCCCGGAAAGGCTGCGTGCGCCTCGCCCCAAGTACCGGCTGACCCAGCCGGACGAGGGGCTCGAACCGGACACGGAAGACGAGGAGATCGGGGAGGACGTGAACGGCGACGCCGACGACCTGTCGGCGGAGGAGCGCGCGATCCGCATCGACCCCGACGAAACCCTCACATGAGCCGCAGGGCGGGCAGGATCGCGTGCAGGTCGTCGGCGATCACGTCGGCGGCCCGCGCCTGCGGGCGCTCGGCGTGCAGGAACCCCCAGGGGCCGCGGCGCAGCAGCGCGGTCCGCATGCCCGCCGCGGCGGCCGGGAGCACGTCGTTGTCGAGCCGGTCGCCCACGTAGAGGATCTCGGCCGGCTCGCGCCCCGCCACCGCCGCCACCTTGGCGAAGAAGCCGGGATCGGGCTTGGCCACGCCCCATCCGTCGGAGGTGTGCACGGAGTCGGCGGGCAGGTCCATGGCCACCAGCGCGTCGAAGGCGCGGCGCGGCTGGTTACCGGCGATGATCACCTGGTATCCGGCCGCGCGGATGGCGGCCAGCGCCTCGCGCACGTCGGGATAGAGGTCGTCGGCGTCGAAGTGGTTACGCAGCCCGCCGGGGTCGTCCCGCTCCCAGGCGGCCTCCTCGGCGACGAGGTCCACGCCGGGGCGGACGAGGTGGAAGGCGTCGCTGTGCGGGCGGTCCAGGGCGGCCATGCCGCCGAGCGCGCCCATCAGCAGGAAGTGGCTGACGCCGAGCCGCTCGGCCCAGCGTGACCAGATGCGCGCCTCGCTGATCAACGTCTCGCCGACGTCGAACACCACTGCCTTGACCATCGCTCCCCCTGATCCCTTCACCGGACAAGTCCGGCAATACCTCCAAGCAGGATCATTTCACGCGGCCGGAGCGCGATGCGAAGGCCGGTTCGAGTCGCACCATCACCTCCGTGCCCCTGGGAAAGCCGCTCGGGTTGCCCTCTCCCGTCGACTACGAGCTCGACACCTCGCTGTTCATGGGGTGAGCTTCTCCATCGCCTTCGCGATCCGCTTCTCCGACACGGGGGTCGGGGTGCCGAGCGTCTGGGCGAAGAAGCTCACCCGCAACTCCTCGATCATCCACCGGATCTCCACCACGTCCGGATCCGTACGCCGCGCCGGATGCAGTTTGCCCAGCACATCCTCATAGTCGTCCTCGACCTTGTGCACGCGGTCCATCCACTCCTGATCCCGCCACGGCTCCTCGGGGAGCTTCGACAGGCGGCGGTCGATGGCCCGCAGATAGCGCAGGATGTCCGGCAGCCGGCGGCTGCCCGTAGCCGTGACGAAACCGGCGAACACGAGCCTGCCGAGCTGGTCGCGTACGTCGTCGGTGGCCGCGCTCGGCCGCAGCGCGTCAAGGCGGGCGCCCGCCTCGTGCCAGACGCTGAGAATCTGCTCCACCCTGGCCAGCACGTCGCGTGCCGTGTCGTAGAGGTGGGCCCGCACATGCTGGTAGAGGCGGTCGAAACCGACCGGGTCCCAGGCGGGGCCGCCCACGTCGAGCATCAGCTTGTCGACCGCCGCGTTGACCACGTCGTCGAACAGCGCCACCGCGCCGCCGTGCGGGCTGCGTGACAGCGCCAGCTTGGCCTGGTTGGACAGGCCGCCGAGCAGGGACTTGGCGGGGTTGGTGACGTTGAGCATCAGCAGGCGGCGCACGCCGGGCCAGTGGGAGCGGCGCTGCTCGGCCTGCGTCTCGAAGATCTTGATGGAGACCGAGTCGCCCGCGTCCACCAGCGCCGGATAACCCTTCATCCGGCCCTGCTCGAACACCTTGGGCAGGGTGCCGAAGCTCCACGTGTGCAGGCCGGTCTGCTCCAGGTCGTCGCCGGCCTGGGAGAGTGTCTGGCGCAGGCGCGGCGCGAGGCGGCGCTTGAGCGCGTCGAGGTCTTTGTCCTCGGCCACCGTGCGCTTGCGCTCGTCGATCACCCGGTAGGTGATCCGCAGGTGGTCGGGCACCTGGTCGAGCTGCCACGCCTCGCGCGGCACGCGGACGCCGGTGAGCCGCAGCAGCTCGCGCTCCACGGCCGCCAGCAGCGGCTCCCCACCCTGCGCGACCCCCGCGAGCACCTGCTTGGCGTAGTTGGGGGCGGGGACGAAGTTGCGGCGCAGGTGCTTGGGCAGCGACCGGATGAGCGCGGTGATGAGCTCTTCGCGCAGCCCGGGGATCTGCCAGTCGAAGCCGTCGGAGTTGACCTGGTTGAGCACCTGGAGCGGCACGTGGACGGTGACGCCGTCGGCGTCGGCCCCGGGCTCGAACTGGTAGGTCAGCTTCATCCGCTGGCCGAGCTGTTTCCAGGTGTCGGGGTAGTCGCGGGCGCTGATGTCGGCACCCTCGTTGACCAGCATCTCGGGCGAGAACGCGAGCAGGTCGGGCTGCTCCTTGCCGGCCTTCTTCCACCAGGAGTCGAAGTGGCGGGCGGAGACCACGTCGGCCGGCACCCGCTGGTCGTAGAAGTCGTAGAGCGCCTCGTCGTCGACCATGATGTCGCGGCGGCGGGCCCGGTTTTCCAGCTCCTCGACCTCGCCGAGCAGCCGGCGGTTGTCCTTGAGGAACCTGTGGTGGGTGTCCCAGTCGCCTTCGACCAGCGCGTGCCTGATGAACAGCTCACGCGACAGATCGGGGTCGATGCGGCCGTAGTTGACCTTGCGCCCGACCACGAGCGGCACGCCGTAGAGGGTGACCTTCTCCAGGGCGATCACGGCGCCCTGGTTCTTCTCCCAGTGGGGCTCGGAGTAGCTGCGTTTGACCAGGTGTTGCGCGAGCGGCTCGACCCAGTCGGGCTCGATCTTGGCGTTGACCCTGGCCCAGAGGCGCGAGGTCTCGACCAGTTCGGCCGACATGAGCCACTGCGGCTGCTTCTTGGCCAGCGTGGAGCCGGGGAAGACGGCGAAGCGGGCGTTGCGGGCGCCGAGGTATTCCTGGATCGGCCTGCGGCCGTCCTGGCCGCGCTGCTTGTCGATGACGTCCTTGACGCCGATGTGCGACAGCAACCCGACGAGCAGGGACACGTGCACCTGGTACGGCGGCGCCGGCTGGCTGTTGGGCTGGGCCCCGAGAGACTGGCGTATCTGGCTGTAGATGTCCTGCCACTCGCGTACGCGCAGGTAGTTGAGGAACTCGGACTTGCACAGCCGCCGGAACGCGCTGGACGACAGCTCCTTCTGCTTGTCGCGCAGGTAGTTCCACAGGTTGAGGTAGGCCATGAAGTCGGACTCGGGGTCGACGAAGCGGCGGTGCTTCTCGTCGGCCTGCTGCTGCTTGTCGGCGGGCCGCTCGCGCGGGTCCTGGATGGACAGCGCGGCGGCGATCACCATGACCTCGCGCAGGCAGCCGTTCTTCTCGGCTTCGAGCACCATACGGCCCAGGCGCGGGTCGACCGGCAGCTGGGCCAGCTTGCGGCCGACGCCGGTGAGGTTGCCGTGGGCGTCGAACGCGCCCAGCTCGTGGAGCAGGTTGACGCCGTCCTTCACCTGGCGGCGGTCCGGCGGCTCGACGAACGGGAACGCCTCGATGTCGCCGAGCCCGATCGAGGTCATCTGGAGGATGACGGAGGCCAGGTTGGTGCGCAGGATCTCGGGGTCGGTGAACTCCGGCCGGTTGAGGAAGTCCTCCTCCTCGTAAAGCCGGATGCAGATGCCGTCGGAGGTGCGCCCCGAGCGGCCCTTGCGCTGGTTGGCGCTGGCCTGTGAGATCGGCTCGATGGGCAGGCGCTGGACCTTGGTGCGGTGGCTGTAGCGGGAGATGCGCGCGAAACCGGGATCGACCACGTATTTGATGCCGGGGACGGTGAGCGAGGTCTCGGCCACGTTGGTGGCCAGCACGACGCGGCGGCCGGTGTGGCGCTGGAAGACGCGGTGCTGCTCGGCGGCGCTGAGCCGGGCGTAGAGCGGCAGCACCTCCGTGTTGCGCAGCTGGGCCTTGCCCAGCGCGTCGGCGGCGTCGCGGATCTCCCGCTCGCCCGACAGGAACACCAGGATGTCGCCGGGGCCCTCACTGATCAGCTCGCGGCAGGCGTCGACGATGCCCTGCGTCTGGTCGTCGTCGTCGGCCAGCGGCCGGTAACGCACCTCGACCGGGTAGGTGCGGCCGGACACCTCGATGATCGGCGCGTCGTCGAAGTGGCGGGAGAAGCGCTCGGGGTCGATGGTCGCGCTGGTGATGATCACCTTGAGGTCGGGGCGCTTGGGCAGCAGCTGCTTGACGTAGCCGAGGATGAAGTCGATGTTGAGGCTGCGTTCGTGGGCCTCGTCGATGATCAGCGTGTCGTACTGGTCGAGCATGCGGTCGTTCTGCAGCTCGGCCAGCAGGATGCCGTCGGTCATGAGCTTGACCAGGGTGCGCTCGCTCGCCTGGTCGGTGAAGCGGACCTTGTAGCCGACCACCTCGCCGAGGCCGGTGCCGAGCTCTTCCGCGATGCGCTCGGCGACCGTGCGGGCGGCGATGCGGCGGGGCTGGGTGTGGCCGATCAGCCCGCGCACGCCCCGGCCCAGCTCCAGGCAGATCTTGGGGATCTGGGTGGTCTTGCCGGAGCCCGTCTCACCGGCGATGATCACGACCTGGTGGTCGCGGATGGCCGCGAGGATGTCGTCCTTGCGCTGCGAAACGGGCAGGTTTTCTGGATAGGTCACGGTCGGTACGGCCGCGCGTCGCCGTACCAGCCGCTGTTCGGCCCGCTCCACGTCGGCGAGGATCTCCGCGACGATCTTGTCCCGGGTGTCCCGGGAGCGGACCCGGCGCATGCCGTCGAGCCTGCGCCGCAGGCGCCGCTGGTCGCGGGGCATGAGGTCGGGCAGGCGGGATTGGAGCTCGGCTATCGGAGAGGACAAGGAAGGTGTTCCCATACTGCTTTCAGGATATTTGAGCTCCGCATCCTCGGAGCCAACCGCCCATGGTGCCCGACGGGAGCGGCCGCTCGCATCTCAATATCGCCGAGTCTAGCGATCGTGAATGGTGATCACGTAGCCGTCGGGGTCGGCGAAGCTGAACGTACGCCCGAAGGGGCTGTCGGCGGGCGGCGCCACGATCGGCACGCCGGCCGCCTGGAGGTCGTCGTGCAGGCGCTGCGCGTCCCCGGCCGCGGCCGTCCCGAGCCAGAGCACCACGCCCGTGCCGGGGCGCTCGGGCAGCTCCACACCGGGGAGCGGTTCGCGGACGGCGAAGGGGATGGGCTCGGCGGCGAAGACGACGGCGTTCGGCGGGCCGCCGGGGGCCCGCTTCAGGCCCAGGCGCTTCTCGTAGAACTCGGCGGACTTCGCGAGGTCGCGGACCTGCAGGGCGACGAAGTCGATTCCGGCGACGGACATGGCACTCCCTTTTCGATGTCAGGACTTTGACATTCAGGAGCATATGTCAGAATGTTGACATGACGCAAGAAGACCTGGGCCGCAGCATCGGCTACCAGCTCAAGCGGGCGCAGGCGGCCCTGCGGGCGGCCATGGACGGCGCGCTGCGCCCGCACGGGCTCACCACGCCGCAGTACTCGTGCCTGGAGCAGCTCAGGCTGTGGCCGGGGCTGTCGAACGCGGAGCTGGCGCGCGGGACGTTCGTGACCCGGCAGTCGATGAACGTGCTGCTGCGGAGCCTGGAGGAGGCGGGGCTGGTGGAGCGGCCCGCGACGGCCCTCTCAGGACGCGCGCTGCCCACGCGCCTGACGGAGGCGGGAGCGCGGGCCCTGGAAGCGGCCAGGGCCGACGTGTCGGCGATCGAACGCCGCATGACCGCGGCCATGGACCCGGTCCAGGCCCAGAGCTTCGTGACCCAGCTCGCCGCGATGGCCGACACCCTGTCGACACCCCCGTGAACCCGGTCGCTCAGGCGCGGCCGGCCGCTTTCTGGCGCGCTGTCGTCCTCGCGCCGCCCGCCGTCCTCGTACGGCTGGGCGTCTTCTCGGCCGCGGCGTGG
The DNA here is from genome assembly GCF_039529435.1 of Nonomuraea maheshkhaliensis. NCBI lineage: Bacteria > Bacillati > Actinomycetota > Actinomycetes > Streptosporangiales > Streptosporangiaceae > Nonomuraea > Nonomuraea maheshkhaliensis. The sequence continues at coordinate 8,213 of NZ_BAAAMU010000186.1, read as the reverse complement.
GCGGCGCCGATGATGCCGGCCTCGTTCTGCAGGCCCGCGGGCACCACCGGCGTGTCGAGGCGCACGAGCGGCAGGAACTTGTCGGCCTTCTTGCTGACCCCGCCCCCGATCACGATCAGCGAGGGCGAGAAGAGCATCTCGACGTGCCGCAGGTATTCCTGCACCCGCCCGGCCCACTTCTCCCAGCTCAGCTCGTGCTCCTCACGGGCGCGCGCGGAGGCCCGGTGCTCGGCGTCCTTGCCGTGCACCTCAAGGTGCCCCAGCTCGGTGTTGGGCACCAGCACGCCGTCCACGAACAGCGCGCTGCCGATGCCCGTGCCGAACGTCAGCACCAGAACGACCCCGCGCCGATCGCGCCCCTCCCCGAACCGCATTTCGGCCAGGCCCGCGGCGTCGGCGTCGTTGAGCACCGTGGCCCCGCCGAACAGCCGGGCGGCGTCCACGCCGATCCACGAGCGGTCCACGTTCGCGGCGGACTTGATCACGCCGTCCGCCACGACTCCGGGAAAGGTCACCCCGACGCGCCCCTTCCAGCCGAAATGCTCGACGATCGAGGCCACGACATGGGCCACGGCGTCGGGTGACGACGGCTCGGGGGTCGGGATACGCAGCCGGTCTTCCAGCAGCTCACCGGCTTTCGTGTCGACCGGGGCCCCCTTGATGCCGGAGCCGCCGATGTCGATGCCCAGGACGTTCATGATGGTGCATCTCCCCCGCCTGGCGCGGAACACTCCCGTCCGGCCAATTCCGGCCCCGGCTGAACCCGCCTCCTGCCCGCCGCGTATCCCCCGTCACAAGCGCTAACTAGGAGGCTCGGATGCGGCCACGCATCATCACACTCTGCGCTGTTGCGGTCGTCTTGGGAGCGACTCTCACCACTCCCGCACACGCCACCACCAGGACGCGATTCGACGTCATCAACCTTGTGTCGGACGTCAAGGGCAAAGCCCCTGTCACCGACCCCAAGGTCGTCAACCCTTGGGGCCTGGCCATGGGCAAGACACTCTGGGTGTCGAACACCGGCACCGGAAGCGCCACCGTCTACTCCGGCACGGGCAAGAAGGAGAAGACAGAGGTGGCCATTCCGGGCGGAGCCCCGACGGGCCAGGTGTTCAACCCGGGCGAAGGCTTCACCGTCAAGGGCAAGCCCGCCTCGTTCATCTTCTCCAGCCCGAGCGGCGCGATCTCCGGATGGAACGCGGAGGTCGACCCGGCCAACGCGATCATCGCGGCCTTCACCCGGGGCGCCGACTACAAGGGGCTGGAGCTCGTCCAGACTGAGGACGACGAGGCGTTCCTGCTGGCGGCGGACTTCGCCAGCGGACGCATCCACGCCTTCGACGAGGACTTCAGGCGCATCCGCCTGGCCAGCTGGCAGTTCAGGGACCGGGAACTTCCCGAGGGCTACAACGCGTACAACGTCGCGGTGGCCAACGGCAGCGTCTGGGTGTCCTACGCCCTGCGTGACCCGGCCACCGGCAAGCCGGCCTTCGGCAATGGCAAGGGCTTCGTCAGCCGCTTCAACGCCACCGGCCGCCTGACCGGGCGCATCTCCAGGGTCGGGCTGAACGCCCCCTGGGGCATCACCGCCGCGCCCAAGGGCTGGCGTCAGTACGCGGGCGCGCTGCTCATCGGCAACTTCGGCGACGGGACCGTGCACGCGTACAAGCGCAACCGGCACCTCGGCGCGCTCACGAACTCCGACGGCAGGCCGATCGTGCTGCCCGGCCTGTGGGACCTCGAACCCGGCACCGCGGCCACCGGCGGCGAGAGCTCGCTGTGGTTCTCCGCCGGCATCGACGGCACCAAGCACGGCCTGATCGGCGTGATCGCGCCGCAGGGCACGAAGGTGAGTTCCAACGGGGCGGCGGGCACGCCGTCAAGCAGCCCGACGCACCCGTCGGGGCACCGGACGAGCGCTCCCAAAACCCCGTCGTCCTCCCAGAATCCGTACGGCGGGTACTGACAGGGCGCTCGGACGCCGCCGCCCTCGGCCAGGCGGGAAGCGCAGCTCGCCGGAACACGGTGGAGGGCGGCGGTCACTCGGGGTTTCCGGCGCGGTCGGCGCGAGCCGCGCCGGAAACGACCCGGTGAAGGAGAGTTACAGTCGGGGCCGTGAGTGAGCGAATCTTCAGCGAGTGGCTCAGGCGGCAGTGCGAGGCCGAGTGGACGGCGGTGGTGACCCACCCGTTCGCGATGGCGATCAACGAGGGAACGGTGCCCGACGAGGCGCTGCGGCACTATCTGGAGCAGGACTTCCAGTTCGTCGACTCCTTCACGGCACTGCTCGGGGCGGCGGTGGGCGCCGCCGACACGTTCGAGGCCCGGGTGCCGTACGGGAGGTTCCTCGGGCAGGTGGCGACCACCGAGGAGAAGACCTATTTCCACCGGGCGCTGGCCGAGCTGGGCGGGAGCACCGACGCTCCGGCGGAACCGGTGACGGCGGCGTTCGGACAGTTGATGGACGAGGTGCGCGCCTCGCAGGACTACCTGCTCATCGCCACGGTGTTGTGCGTGGCCGAGTGGTGCTACCTGGGCTGGGCCTCACGGGCCCGTGAGCCGCTGCCCGAGCGTTTCGTGCACCGGGAGTGGATCGAGCTGCACGAGGGCGAGGAGTTCCGCGCCTGGGTGGCCTTCCTGCGCGGCGAGCTCGACCGACTGGGCGCGGACCTCGCGGAGGAACGGCGCCAGGAGGTGCTCGGCGTGTTCCGCCGGGCCGTGGAGCTGGAGCGCGCCTTCTTCGACATGGCCGCCGACCAGACAGGCTGACCGGCCGGGGTACGGCCTCCGGCCGGGCCCGGCCAGAGCAAACCAGACCATGCCAGGGCTGCGCGGTCAGCCGAGGACCGCCGCCAGGTCGTGGAATGATCGATAGTGGACGCCGGTCATTCCGAGCGCCCTGGCGGCCTCCACGTTCGGCAGCCGGTCGTCGACGAACAGGCAGCGCTCGGGCGCGACCCCCGCCCGCTCGGCGGCGATCTCGTAGATGCGCGGGTCGGGCTTGGCCACGCCGACCCTGGCGCTGCTGACCACGTCGTCGGCGAAGTACGTCAGCCCCAGCCGGTCGAGGTGCTCCTCCATGGTGTCCATGGCGTTGGTCACGATGATCACCGGCACGTGCTGCTGCGCCCTGGCCAGCAGCTCCCTGACCTGCTCGTCCACCCAGAACTCGACCCGGATGAACTCCGCCACCGCCGCGCGGGCCCGCTCGTCCCCGCCGAGCGCCACGGCGATCGACTCGGCCCACTGCTCCTCGGTGGCCCGGCCGAGCGTGGGCGGCATGATCAGCTCGGGGTCGAAGGCCGTCTTCATCAGCGGCAGGCCGTAACGGGCCTCGATGTCGGCCTGGGCCGCGTGGTCGAAGTGGCGGAGCACACCGTCGAGGTCCGAGAGGACCGCGTCAAAGGGGAACACAGCTCACCATTCTGCCCCGTAAGGGGAGCGATAGGACCTGTCACAGGTGCTGAAGGGACCGTCGGCACTACCATCTCCGAGACAGGGTTCGGTATCGGAACGGTAGGGCATGAGCGATCTCCGGCTGCCACGCGAGCTGTGCCAGCTGTTCGCCGACGGAGGCAAGGGGCGGCGGCTGCCCGTGGAGCTGCCTCCCGGTGACGTCGTCTGGCCTGACCCCGGCTACACCGGGCACGGGGAGGCGTCGCGGCCGGCGTTCTGGATGAGCGACGAGCCGGTCAGCGGCACCGCGTGGACGCTGATGCGTGAGTGGCACCCGCACAGCGGCCTGTGGCCGCTGCTGCTGGACGAGTCGGCGCAGCCGTGGGGGGTCGGGCAGATCATCCCGGACGATCCCCGTCAGATCGAGCACTTCACCGCCGAGGGGTTCATGAGCGAGGTGTGGCAGGAGTGGGTGGCCCAGATGCCGCAGGACGCGCTGGAGGAGCTGGAGCCGTACGGCGCGATCTGCCCGGGTCCGGCGGCCCCCGGCGTGCTGAAGGCGGACCCCGAGGCGGTCGCGGACTGGCTGGCGGGCGAGCTGGCGGTCAAGGGGATGCCGCTCGGCCTGGTCGCCGCGGGCAGGAGCGCGGACGCGCTGACGATCATGGGCTGGCAGGGGGCGCTGCACCACAACGAGTGGATGGTGCCGATGGCGGCCGTGGTGCGCAGCTGGGAGGACAGGTTCGGGGCGCGGGTGGTGAGCGTCGGCTTCAACACGCTCGACCTGAGCGTGGCGGCGCCACCGGTCGATGCCGAGCACGCGTTACAGGTGGCGGCCGAGCACTGGACGTTCTGCCCGGACAACGTCGTTCAGGGCCCCGGGGATCTGCAGAGCTACGCCGAGCAGATCATCGGGGCGCACGCCTGGTCCTTCTGGTGGGACTGACCCGCCGACGACCGGGCCTCCCAGGACCGGCCCTCCGGCGACTGGGCCTCCCACCGGCTGGGCCTCCCCCGACCGGGCTCAGGGGATCCGCGCCACGGCGCCGTAGCCGCCGGACGCGCCCGGTTGTTCCGCACCCTCGGCGTCCTGGCCGTCGGGCCGCCAATCCGGAATCCACACCAACCCCGGATCGACCAGCACGAGACCTCGAAGCAACGCCTCCACCTCCTCCCTGGTACGGATCGCGTGGCCGGGAAGCGTCATCGCCAGCAGGTCGTGCACGGCGGGCAGCAGTTCCGGCGGAATGGCGTCGAACGTGGTCTGCAGCAATGACAGGTAACTGCCTTCCTGAACCGCCTGTCTGATCCGCTTGATCACGTAATGGAAATACTCGTCGTCGTTCAGGCTGTGGGTCGACAGCAGCAGCACGGCCACGGGCCGGTCCCAGTCGAGGAACGTCTGCAGGACCCGGTCGTCGAGCAGCTCGTCGATCTCGCGGATGTCGCCTTCGACGACGCGTACGAGATCGGTGACGGGCTCGATCGTGGCCCGGGCGCCGGCCAGCACCATAGGGTCGTTCTCCACATAGACCACGCGGGGCGCCGAGACGCGCGCGGCGTCACGGGCCACGTCGTGCAACTGCCCGCCCGGCGGCAGGCCGCTCGGGACGCCACTCCCGACGATGACGAACTGGTCCACGCCCGCGCCCGCCAGATGGCGGACCACACGGCGCAAGTAGCCGAGCACAGCACGCGCGGCCGTCGTCGTGACGGGTGCGGCCAGGTCGTAGCGGCGCACGGCGTCTCGATCCGCCTCGAAGTGGTTCTTCCCACCCGCGGCGGCGTCGAGAATCCGGGTGATCCTCGCTTGGGTCATGTCCAGCTTCGCCAAGTTTCGGATGGCACGCTGACGCATTGAGTGTTGCCCCTTTCCCCTCGCCCACTATCTCGGGAAAAGTTGTCCTTTCGGACCCCACTCGATGACCCAGACCATATGATCCTCGCTACACCGGGAAAGACAACCGGAAAAGCTATTGGTTTTGGGTATATGTGCGTCACCATTCGGACGCATAAATGATCTCCCAAGCGGGAAGCGGATCATTTCCCCAGCGAACGCGAAAGCCTTTCGCGATGGTGGTTGAGCATCTCGAACGTCTCGTCGCGGGTGGTCGTCGTCACCGACAGCTTGGTGAAGGCCTGGTGGTAGGCCTCGACCGCGGCCGAGTCGGTGTGCAGCGTGTCGGACTCGATGCCGTGGGCGCAGGCGACGTCGGGCTCGAACGCCTCGGCGAAGCGCCAGAGGGTGAACGGGCCGGTGCGCGGCACGTAGGCGGGATCCTCCATCGGCACCACGTGCAGCGAGACGTTGGGCCGCTTGGCGTGCTCGATCAGCACCTCAAGCTGGCGGAGCTGGACGTGCAGCCCGACGATCGAGCGCGTCAGCACGCTCTCGTCGATCACGGCCCACACCACCACGCCGCTCTCGCGGGCCACGGCCTCCTGGCGGGCCAGCACGAGGGCGAGCGCCTCTTCGACCGTCTGCTGCCCGAGCGTCGCCGGGCCGGCCACGGTGATGGCGGCCCTGGCGTACTCCTCGGTCTGCAGCAGCGGCGGGACGAACTGGTTGTGGTAGGTGCGGATCACGGTGGCCCGCTGTTCGAGCGCGTAGCCGGTGGCCAGCCAGACGGGCACCGACTGGGCGTCGTACCAGGCGGCCTCGCGCTCGCCCCTGGCCAGGGAGAGCACGTATTCGCGGATCGGCGGGACGGAGACGCCGTAGACGGTCAGCAGGCGCTCGACGGTGATGGGCGCGGGCGCGATGCGGCCTTCCTCGATGGCGGGGATCGCCGCCGCGCCTTTGCCGACCGCGGTCTCGACCTGCTCGGCGGAGAGCCCGGCGGTCAGGCGCAGGCCGTGCAGCCGCTTGCCCAGCGCCCGCCGCTGCGGCCCGCTCAGCGGCGCGACCGCCTCGGGGATGTCGGACGTGGGCTCGGGCTCCTCGGGCAGCCCCTCGGCCTTGCGGGCCAGCTCGACCACGCCGCGCAGCACGGTGAGTGAGCCCTCTGACAGGCCGGAGGCGGACAGGCCGATGGTGGCGGCCCGCAGTTGCAGGTCCTCGACCGAGCCCGACTCGAGGAAGTCGTCGCCGACCAGCCAGCCGACGCTCACCTGAAGGCAGGTGGCCAGGGCCCGCAGCACCTGGAGCGTCGGGTTGGTCTGCTTGCCCGTGCGCAGCTGGCTGACGTAGGCGCGGGTGATCGGGATGCCCGCCTCCGTCAGGGCGGAGGCCACCTGCGCGCCGGTGAAGCCGCGCTTGGTCAGCGCGAGATCGAGCCGCTCGGCGAAGTTCGCCACGGCACACCTCCTACCGCCCGTGAACGTTCTCAGCGTAAGGGACGCGAGCCCCAGTGTCCCCTGCCATGCGGGCAAGCTCTGCCACGCGAGCAGGTATCAACTTATGCGCAAACTGTCAGTTGACATACTCGCACACATAAGCAGACTATCGGAGCACGTGGTAACTGAGGCTTAACAGCCAAAGGGTTCTGAAGAGATCCCCGGCAAGGAGGTGGCCAGACGTGACCATGGATACCCCGGACGCTTCCCGGTTGACGGAAGATCCGGTCTCCACCGGGCAGGAGCTCGTCGTCCAGCGCATCTGCGCCCGGGTCGCCGGGCCGCTGGCCGGCGACGGCGTACGCGTCGCGAGCCTGCCGCTGGGCGGGGTCCAGGTCTGGCTGGACGACCCACGTCACCGCTGGCGCTTCTACCACCGGATGGCCCGCGAGCTGCGACTGTCCGGCTGGCACACGGAGACCGGCCCTGACCGGCTGCTGTTGCTCGGGTGGAGTGCGGTCTGCCTGAGCCACCGGGTCAGGATGCTGGGCGCCGCGCTCAAGGGCCGGCTGGCCGACTTCGACAAGACGGCGTTCACGGCCGTCATGGTCGCCACCCGGCTCCGTCACGACGGGTTCCCAGCCGAGGACCTGCCGGCCGAGGTGGAGGCGCGCTGCGCGGATTCGCTGCGCTGGCCCGCCCGCCTGGCCGATCTCGACGGCCTGGAACGACGGTCGTCGCTCGAGCCCCTGCGTCTCCGGCTGGCCCAGGTGGCCGGCCTGGAGGTCAAGGTGAGCCGTCGCTGCGGCGAGCATCTCACGCTCGCCGGCAAGGTCGCACGTACGGTGTCCGGTGGTGCGGGGCCGGCCCGTCCTCGTGCGGCGGGACCGCGGGCGGGACTGACTGAACGCATGGTCTGCGTCAGCGTGCCGAACGTGGCGGGAAGCGCGGTGACGGCGCGATGACGTTGACGCCTCTGTGCGAGCACCCGGTCGCCCCGGTCCCGACGGCCGTGACACGGCCCCGGCGACCGGCTCCGGCGGCCGTGGCGCGCCGGGGGCGTCCGGCCGGCTCCCCCGGCCGGCCGAGCGTGCTCGCGCTCGGCCCGGCCCTGAACTGCCAGGACGCGCCGGCGGTCATCACGGCCGCGTCCCGGCAGGCGCCGCGGGGAGAACGGCCGGTTCAGCAGCACACACCGGTCCAGGATGCGCTGTCTCAGGACAGATCAGTCCAGGACATATCGGTTCAGAACACACCGGTGCAGGTCGTACCGGTGCAGGATGCACCTGTTCAGGACGGACCGGTGCAGGACATGGGCGGCGCGATCTCGTTCGCCGCCTCGCTCGCCGCCATCGCGGGAATGGCGGCGGCACCCTCAGCGCCGGCCCCGGCGCTATCCCACCCCCCCGGCACCGTGAAGCACGTGCCCGACCTGGTCGGCACGGTGCTGATGGCCAGCGCGGTAGCGGCTGGCGTGCTGGCCATCTCAAGGGATAGCACCTGGGGTCGGCTTTTCTCCCGCCCGCTGGGCCGTGCGGGCG
>NZ_BAAAMU010000185.1:0-16039 GCF_039529435.1 Nonomuraea maheshkhaliensis | reverse complement strand
CGATGCGGCCGAAGACGAGGAGCTCGATGAGGGAGTTGCCGCCCAGGCGGTTGGCACCGTGCAGGCCGCTGGCCGCCTCCCCGATCGGTCGGCGCCACGAATCAGGCAGGATGGCCCTCATGCCCACATCCTTGCTGCTCGAACGCCTGCACGCGGCGGGCCTGACCGACATCGCCGCGGTCGAGCCGGTCACCGGGGGCCTCGCCGCGACCGCGGGGCTGGCGCGCCGCGGTGACGGCACGTCGGTGTTCGTCAAGGCGTTCGGCGAGCCGCCGTCGAGCGACGTCTTCGCCGCGGAGGCCGAAGGGCTCACCGCACTGCGCGAGGCAGGCGGAGTCGCCACACCCAAGATCATCCTGACGGACCGCGACCTGCTCGTGCTGTCCACGCTCCAGCCCCGGCCGGAAACCGAGTCCTTCTGGGAGCAGTTCGCTCATGCACTCGCCCGCATGCACACCACCACGCCCCACCCCCGATTCGGCTGGCACCGCGACAACTGGCTAGGCCGTCGCCGGCAGGTCAACACCTGGGACGACGACGGGTACGAGTTCTTCGCCCAGCATCGCCTGCTGCGCTGGCTCGGCGAACATCGCGTCCGGCAAGCGCTCGACGCCACGGACCGAGCAGCACTAGAGCGACTGTGCGACCGGCTACCCGAACTGCTGCCGGCCAAGCCCGCGTGCCTGACACACGGCGACCTGTGGACGCTGAACATCATGGCCACCCCCGATGGGCGGCCCGCGCTCATCGACCCGGCCGTGTCGTACACATGGGCCGAAGTCGACCTGGCCCACCTGTGGACCACGGCACCGCCACCCGAGGCGCACGTGTTCTTCGAGCTGTACGCCGAGCTGACCGGACTCGATCGCGACTGGCGCGAACGCATGCCGATCCTGCAACTACGCCAGCACCTGGCCGTGATCGCCCAATTCGAGCCGGACTGGGGCGCCGCCGACATCGTCCGCGCCACCCTCACCCCGTTCCGGCACCGGCCCTGAGCCACTGCCCCACGTGCAGCGCGCACCACGCCAGCCCGCCGGAAAGCGCCATGAGGCCGTCACGAACCAGGCCCCGCACCCGAATGGGTGGCCATCGTCCCGATCGTCGGCTGTGGATCCTGACGCTCAACCCTTCCTCGTCCGCTCCAGCCACGCCACGAGCGTGTCCACCGTGCTCTCGAACAGATCGTCCGATCGCTGTGGGCCGGCTTCTGTGAGGATCCGGCTCAGATGCGGCGCGTCGAGGTCGGCGCCGGCACGCTGAACCTGCGGAGCCACGACGGCCCAGTCGGCCGGGTCCACCCCTGCCGGCGGCCGGTCGTGCCAGGAGTCGTAGAACTCGGTGAACCCGGCGATCAGCAGCCTCAGGTGTTGATACGCGCGGAGTGCGTTCGCCGGGCTGAGCCCGAGCTCCAGGAGCTGTACACCGTGCTCGACCGCGAGGAATGGACGTCCGAACCTTTGCCCGGTGGTCCCCGGCAGACACTGCCTGCCGTGGACGCCATGCTGGCCGCCGGCGGCGGTGCCTTCGCCATCGGTTTCGAGGTGCCCGAGACCGCCAGAGCGACCGAACGCATGCGCTCGGCGGGCGTCGCCGCCGAAGTGATCATGATCGATATGCCGCGCGGCGACCGGAAGGCCTCCCATCCCCTCGCCTTCCCCACCGACGGGCCGCAGTGGTCGCCGTTCTTGCTGACCTATCCCACCGAACCCGAGCAGCGCCGCGAACCGATGCGCGCCCGCGGCCGGCTGTCGTCCAGCTTCGGCATCGACCACCTTGTGGTGGAGACCGCCGACCCGAGAGAGGCTTCGAACTGGCTGGCCACGATCCTGGGCGTGCCGGACGCCGTCCCGACGGGGGCTGACTGGCGGCTCGCAGTGGACGGCGCGGACATCGTGGTCACCGCCGGCCCCGCCGAGCGCGTCACCGCCGTCGCGCTGATTCGACCTGCGTGATCAGCATGTCGCCGAGGATCGAGGACAAGGCGTCGATGACCGTAGAGCTGCAAATCCCATTTGCCTCAACATTGCAAAGCCTGGAACTTGGAAGAACCCGGGACAGGGGGATCGATCTGCCCAACGGTCTCACCCCAGGCTACAGCGCGATAATAAAAGACACGGACGGAAATACCGTTGGAGCCAAGGCCTTCGCCTGGACACAGGACGGCACCAAAATGCTGGCCATCCACATCGTCAAGGGAGGACCGGGACGAGACCATCAAGCAGACGTCATCGAGTTCGTCCGCCAACTCCGCCCACTTCTCTTGCCTTCAGCCTCGTGACAATCGCGCTACAGCCACCCTTCCCCAGGCTCCTTCGCCGATTCGAGCCGGGCGGTAACGCCTCGATCATGGAATTGAGCCGGGTCGCGACGCGTGCGTGCCGTCTGGATTCGGTCAGTCCAGTCCGTGATCCTTATGGCAGTCATTCATGGCGCGGAAGGCGTTCCACGTGGCCGACATCGCAAAGATCTTGACGCATTGGTATCCAGGCCGTTCCGTCAGAGAGATCGTCAACAGCCTGGGCGTCGCGCGTGACACCGTGGCCAGGTACGTGGCGGCCGGAGCGGCGTGATACACAACCCACGTGCAGAACATCTTGGAGTTCCCCGAGGTCCTGCGGCTGATCGAAGACCGTTCGGCCGCGTTCCGCGCCGCGATCGCGTCCGCCCCCGACCTCGACGTCCAGGTCCCGACCTGCCCGAACTGGACGCTGCGCGAACTGGCGCAGCACCTCGGTGACGGCCGTCGCCGCCAGGCCGCCATCGTCGCGGCGGGCCCGGGCGCTGGGCCCCCGGCGAGGACGGACCCGAAGGGCGCCCCGACCGCGCCCCGCGATCGCGAAGCCCTGGACGCCTGGCTCGCCGAATCGACCGAGCTCATGCTCGACGCGATGCGCGAGGCCGGCCCGGATCGCGGCTGCTGGACCTGGTGGGGCCGCTCGCAGGCCCCGGAGACCAGCGGAGCCGTGGCCCGGCACCAGATCCAGGAGATCGCCGTCCACACCTACGACGTCCAGCTCACCCAGGGGGCCGCGCAGCCGCTGCCGGCGGACGTCGCGGTCGAGGGCGTCGACGAGTTCCTGATGACCGTCGCGGCGACGTCCGTCCCCTGGCCGTTCAAGCCGGCGACCATCGACCTGCACGCGACCGAGGGCCGCTCCTGGCGCCTGACCCTCAACGCCGACGGCGTCCGCTGCGACGACCTCGCCGCCGACGCGGAGCCGGGCGACATGGTGATGCGGGGCGCAGCGAGCGAACTGGTCCTCTACTTCTACGAGCGCCGCCCGCTCGACGGCCTGGAGACCACCGGCGACACCAAGCCGATGGAGTTGCTCGCAGACTGGGACCCGAACGCGTAGAACGCTCCGAGCCCTGTCGTGCGGGTCGAGGAGCGAGATCAGTGTTTGCGCTTCTTGCGGCGGCCCCGGGCTCCCGGCGGCCGGGTGGGGACGAGGCGGAGCGGGTGGCGGGCGGTCCTGCGGAGCGGCTCGGCCACCAGCTCACGCAGCTCCCGCAAGCCCACGACATCGGGGTGCCCCGACGCCAGGATCGCCGCCACGAACTCGGACGCGTCCCCGCCCCCCATCCTCTTGAGCTGCTCCACAAGCCCCACCGGCCCCGCGAGCTCCAGCACCGACAGGAAGTTCTCGGCCCCCAACAGCAGGTTCTCCCGCTCGCTCAACGACCCGTGGCTCATCTCTCCGGCATCGATGAGCTGCGTCCACACGGTGGGCCCGAGGACCGGGTCGTGACGCAGGTCATGCGGCAGCCGCCGTTCGGGAAGGGCGTCGGCCAGCACGCGCAGCATCGCCCCCGCCCGCGTACGGAACGGGCAGTCCCGCACGGCCTGCAGCAACGTCTCGATGTCCTGCCCCGGCCGGGCCAGCCACCCCTGGAGCTCCGTGACGGCGTCCTCCGGCGGATAGTGCTGGGCGAGCACCCCCAGCAGCCCGGCCGGCGGGGCGGTGGCCAGTTCGCCGATGAGGGGAGCGTCGCGGCCCTCGGCGAGGAGGCGGTCTCGGACGCCGCGCACGCCGAGCGGGGTGAGGCGGACCAGCGCGAGGTCGGGCTCGGCGAGGGCGGCGCGCAGGCGTTCGACCGCCTCCGGCGGCAAGGGCTGGTCGTCGTGGTCGAGGTCGCTCGCGTAGAGGGGGTCGGCGGGGCCGCGGGTGAGCTCCACGGCCCCGAGGTCGGACAGGACCTCGAAGGTGCGCCCCAGGTCCTGGGCGGCCTCGCGGCGCCAGAGATCGCGCAGGCGTTCGTCCTCCTGGTCGAGAACGAAGTACTCCTGGCAGGCCAGCCACACCGTCTCTTCGAGCCGGACCATCGGCATCTCGTCGAGCCCGTACATGGTGTTGAGCACGTCCGGCAGGATCTCGTCGAAGACCTCGGCCAGAATGGCTTCGGGCCGCCACGTCGCGACGGGCACCGTGACCGCCCGGCCCAGCTCCGGCAGCACCTCGAACGCGCGCCGCCACAGCGCCTCCGGGTCGCGCAGCAGGGGTGCGGCCTTGGCCACGCGGAGGAGCCGGCCCTTGGCGGTGCGGGTCAGGCGCAGCTTTTTGGCCCAGGCGAGCAGCAGGTTGAGCTGCGGCAGGTCGGTGGCGCTGCGGACGCGCAGCCGGTCCTCGCCGGTGCCCAGCAGGGCCGACACCTCAAGGGCGTCGGCGACGCGGAGGTTGCCCGCGTCGGTGAGGGCGCGGCCGTCCTTGCCCACCCAATCGGCCAGCGCGATGAGCCGCTGGACGGTCCGGCTGCGCGTGGCGGCCTCCGTCAGCGCGGAGGCGGGCGGCAGGGAGACGGGCGGCTGGGGGAGGGCGCGTTCCTCACCGATGCCGCCGTTCACGAAGCGGTTCTGCATGATCTTGTCGAGCACCTGCTCGTCATACGGAACGCGACCGGCGTCGAGATCGCGCCTGAACCGCTCGAACGCCCCAGGAACGGTGAGATCGACGCCCTGATCGAGAGCCGTGTAGGCCCAGAACGTCGCCACCCCCCGCAGCGTGGGATCGTCGAGCGCGGCGGCGTACTCCGCCCGCGCCCCATCGATGATCTCCTCCGCCTCCGCGAGCGTGGCGCCGCGCGGGTCGCGAAGGCCCGTCACGTCGAGATAGCGCAGGAACGTACGCAGCACCTCCGGGGCGAGGTCGAGCTCCTCCCGCGAGGCCGTCACCTTGTACGGCACGTACCGCAGCAGGAAGAACCTGATGCACCCACCGTCCCAGTAGGCCAGCCGGCCGTCACGGCTCTCGTGCCGCGCGTCGACGGCGGCGGACAGCAGCAGGCCATCGACCGGATGCCCATGCTCCTCCGCCCAGGTGACACACCGCCGGATCAGCAGGTCCTTGGCGGCCTCGAACTCCTCGGCCTCTTCGGGCTCGAACCAGGTACGCACCGTCCAAGCCTCCCATCCCTCCCGGGTCGCCGTCTCGCTCCTCGCCCGGCGAGAGCCCGCACAGCCGGCCGCCACCATGGGTGCAGGTCATGGATCTTGGTACGGCTGGCCCTACCGCCCCTGGGAGGGCTAGCCGTTCTCGGGGTTGGGGGGTCAACGGGGTGGGGCGGAATCACGCCGATTCTTACCGTTGGGGCTGTTCCTCCACTGCGGCTTCCGCTTCGAAAGGCCGTGCCGATGTCCGAGGTCCTCGAACCCGTTCGTACGGCGGTCCCGCGCCTGCACCGCCCGCTTCTGCTGATGGTCGCCTCCATGGCGCTGCTGCTGGTCGTCTCGGCCGTGGGCATGGTGGTCGACGACCGGGTCCTGCTCGGCGCGCCGGTCTGGGCGAAGCCGCTGAAGTTCGCCGTGTCGTTCATCGTGTACGGCCTCACCCTGGCCTGGTTGCTGACTCTGCCGCACCGGGCTGGTCGCTGGACCTGGTGGATGGCGACGCTGCTGGCCGTGACCGGCATGGTCGACGTCGGCGTCGTCGTGGTCCAGGCGGCGCGCGGCACGTTCAGCCATTTCAACCAGGCGGACGACCCGTTCACCGACGGCATCTCGTTGATCTTCGGTGTGGGCGTGCAACTGCTCATGCTGGCGAACTTCGTTCTCGCCGGGCTGCTGATCTTCCAACGGGTGGGCGATCGGGTGCTCACCTGGGCGATTCGGGCGGGGCTGACTTTCGTGATCGTGGGGATCGGTCTCGGGTTCTGGATACCGGCGCGGTCCAGCGAGGTGTGGACGGCCATGGACGCGGCCGGGCATGCGATCCCCCTGGGCGCCCAGCACAATGTGGGCGTTCCGGACGGCGGTCCCGGGCTGCCGCTGACCGGCTGGAGCACGGTCGGCGGCGATCTGCGCATCCCGCACTTCGTCGGTCTGCACGGGTTGCAGGTCATGCTGGTCGTGGCGCTGGTGCTCGGGTTCCTGGCCGGCCGGGTCGCCCGGCTGCGGGACGAGCGGACCCGGGTGGGCCTGATGATCGTGGCCGCCGTGGCGTACGCGGGTCTGATCGTTCTGGTGACGTGGCAGGCGGTGCGTGGCCAGGCGCTGATTCATCCCGATGGACAGACAATGAGTGCTTTGGCTCTGCTCGTGGCCGGCACGACGGTGGCAGGCTGGGCGGCTGTCGCCGTGGGCGGTTCGCCTGACCGCAGCGGTTGACGGGCTCGGTGGCCCGATCAACGTCGGGCCACGCCTTGCTGCCGGCCGGCGTGCCAAGCCCAGGGGCGGGGGAAAGTGTCGCCGTTCAGGCGGTCGCCTGCGGCGAGTCCGAGGGGATCGGTCACGACGTGCCCGGTCCCCCCGTATCGGGTCGCATCGTCCATGTAGATGATGACGTGTGCGAACCGGGCCTGGTCCGTACGGTTGGGCAGCGCCATGTGGCCGGTGTAACCGCTGTGGAAGGTGCAGTCGCCGGCCCGGAGCGGCACGGTGACGCGCGGGATCCAGCGGAGCGACGGGTCCATCTCGAACAGGTCCTCCTCCTGGTGGAGGTCCTGCGGGCGCAGGCCGGTGCGGTCCTGGGTGCCGGGCAGGAAGGTCATGCAGCCCCGCTCCGGCGGGACGTCGACCAGCGCGATCCACGCCGACAGCGGGAGCCGGTCACCCGTGTGCGGCCAGTACGGGCGGTCCTGGTGGAACTCCGTGGCGGCGTTGTTGTGCGGCTCTTTGACCAGCATCTGGTCGTGCCAGAGCCGGAGCGGGAAGCCGGCGAGCTGTTCGGCGATCCGGCCGAGCCTGCGGTCGAACGTGAGCTCCCGCAGCGTCCGGTCACGCTGCCAGACGTTGACGAGCTGGCTGAAGACGCCCTGCCGCTCCAGGCTCTCCGCGCGGTGCGCCGCCAGGAACGCCGAGGCGCCGGCCAGGTAGCGCTCGATCCGGGCGGGTTCGAGGACGCCGCGTACTCGGACGAAACCGTGCTCGCGGTAGGACGCCACCAGGTCCTCCGGTACCCGGCCGTCTGCTCCGACGTCGCTGACGGGGTGCTCGTTCGTGGTCGTCGTCATCGCTGACCTCCAAGGTTGACTGAGACAAGCGTCGTCGCGGCAGGCCGTCCGGGGCTAGGCCGATCCCGGCCTGTGGTCGTACGATCCCGACATGCCTGCCACGCTGCACGAGCATGCGCTGTTCGCCGGGAGCCCCGTCCTGGCAGGCGTGCACCACCTGGACGTCGGCGTCGAACCGCACGCGCACGACTTCCTTGAGATCGCCGTGATCGGAGCCGGTGACGGGCGCCACGTGACCAGCCAGGGTGAACGGACGCTGCGGCTCGGGCAGGTCATCGTGCTGCGGCCCGGCGCCTGGCACGGGTTCCTGGACTGCGCCGGCCTGACCGTCGCCAACTGCTGCCTGTCCGCCCAGGCGTTGCGGGCCGAGTTGGCGCTGCTGTACGACATCCCGATGCTGCGCGGACTGTTGTGGACCGATCCGGTGGCGTCCGGTACGCACGGCGTGGCGGTCACGACCGTCGGCCCGGCCGTCGCCGAGGAGGCCATCGCGAAGATCGGACTGCTCGAACGCGACCTCGGGGCCGGTCAGAGCCGGCCCGGCCGGGTGCTGGGCCGGCTGGTCACCGTGCTCGGCGTCCTGGCCGACGGCCGCGACCTCGTGCGGGAGGCGCCAGAACCCGCCGTCTCCCCCGCGGTCGCCGCCACCATCGCCCGGCTGGAGGCGGAGCCCGCCCATCCGTGGCGGTTGGACGATCTCGCCCGGGCGGTCAATCTGGATCCCGCCTATCTCGGCAGGTTGTTCGTCCGGCATGTCGGGCTGACGCCGCTGCGGTTCCTGGCACGGCTGCGGGCCGAGCGCGCCGCGACACTGCTGGCGCACTCGGCCCTGCCGGCCGCCCGGGTCGGCGCCGCCGTCGGCTGGGACGACCCGACGTACTTCGCCCGCCGCTTTCGTACGCTGGTCGGTCTGACGCCCACCGAGTACCGGCGGCGCAGCCGATCAACGGCCAGGTGGAGCGGAGCGGGCCGGCCCGAAACGCAAGGGCCCGATCTCTAGTCCAGGCGGACGAAATTGACCCGCTCCAGATGCGGCTCGTACTCGGCCGGGTTGGCGACGAGCTTCTCCCTGATCAGGTCGAGGGCGGCTCCGCCGGAGAGATCGACCCGTTGGAAGAGCTGTGTGCGGCCACGTTCCCGCTGCACGATGACGTGCGCGTCGTCGTACCAGCCCATGAAGGCGCGGACGTCCTTGCCGCCGAACCGGTGGACGACCTTCCCCGTCGCCGCCTCCACGATGCGGATCTCGGCCCTGAGGTCGTCGTCGCGGACCACCGTGGCGAGCAGCCGCCCCGAAGGCGAGAACACCTGCGCGGCCGACCACTCGTCCGGCGCACCGACCCCCGTGTAGTACCTGCGCGGCTTTCCGCGCAGGTCGTAGACGGCGATCCGGCTCTTGGGCGAGGAGTCGTCCGCCTCGTTGTGCCTGGCGAGCACCCGAGCGGACCCGCCGGCGAAGAAGAACCGGAACTCACGCCCGATGGACCAGTCAGAGACGATGTGACGGGGTCCTGCTTCGACCAGCCGGGGCACCCTATCGGCCACGTTCAGGGTGATGAAGCCGATGATGGTCAGGCTTCCGTCACGGCGCTTGTCGTACGCGGTCAGCAGAAGGGTGCGGCCGTCCGGCGCCCACTCGGGCGACGTCACCGGCGCGGGGAGACGAACGGTGTGCTTCCGGCCGGTCCGGCGATCGATCAGATCGATCTTCTTCTGGGCCGTCCACAACCGGTAGTCCGGGATCCCGGCCACCCACCGTCCCCCGGGCGCCACCAGCGCCGCTCGGTACGGCGTCTTGACGAACTTCTCGCCCTCGCGCAGGTAACCGTAGTGACCCTGGCCGGCGTCGAAGACGAGTGAGTACGAAGCCAGGCGCAGCTTGCCCGCCTCGTCGTTGACCTTGCCCGACGTGCCGGCCAGCTTGATCCACGGTTTCGACTCCGCGGCCCGCACACTCCCGACGAGCGTGCTCGGCTCCTTCGCGCTCGGTTCCTTCGCGCTCGCCGGCTGGACGCCGGTCATCGTCAGCGCCACGGCCACGAACCCGGCGATCAGCACTCTGATGGTCATGGAGGTCCTCCCCTCGCTATGCCCTGTTGGACAGGCGGTCACGACGTTTGGTTCGTGCCGTCCACAACCGCTCCCGGCGGGCGGACGATCCCTGATCTGGTTACGTGCGAGTTTGTCGGTCGGTCACGCCATACTCGCCGCTGTCGATCAAAGGCTGACGGGATGCAGGGTGGGGGTATCGGCATGGGCGTGGAGCGGACGCTGACGTTCGTCGGTGGGGGTTCGGCCAAGTTCTGGGAGGTGCGTCAGGACGGCTCGGAGCTGCACATCCGGTATGGGCGGATGGGTACGGACGGGCAGACGCAGGTCAAGTCGTTCGGCTCGGCCGCCGCAGCCACGGCGGCGGCGGACAAGCTGGTGGCGGAGAAGTTACGCAAGGGCTACACGGAGGACGAAACGGTCTCCTCGCCGCAGGCGAAGCCACCGGCCGCCGTCAGCGCTGCGGACGAGGAGCGGCTGACGTTTCCGGCCGCCTGGTCGCGCGCGCTCCACCCCCGCCGCGGCGGAGCGAAGGTCTCCGTGAAGCGGCCGGACCCGGGCGCGCCCGGGAAACTGGCCGCCGAGCTGGACAAACGCCGGAAAGTGCTCGCCGACACGGTGGCGAAGTGCCCGCAGCCGGAGCTCGCGTCCGCGGGCGCGGCATACCTGGCCGGGGAGCCCGGCAGCACACCGCTGGGCGCGGCGGTGGTCGCCGAGGCGGTGGCCGTGTCCCTGCCATGGAACGAGCGCGAGACGATGTCCCTGTTCGCCGACGCCTGGCTCACCGAACGCGGCCCGGTGTTCGCGGCGGTGGCCGTGACCGAGCTGGGTCCGCTGGAGCACGTCCACGACGGGGACACCTGGGTGGTCCGGCGGCTGGGCGACGACGAGGCCCCCGACCCTTGGGCTCCGACGCGGCAGATCGGCGCCCGGGTCCGCGCCGTGCTGGCCGCCGCGTCCGACGCCGAGTACGCCGAGGTCGTCGCGGCGCTGGCGCTGAGCCGCGAACGCGGGCTGCACCACCGCGTGGCGGCCTCCTGCCTGGCGCCCACCGAGACCGGCTGGGTCGCGGCCGACTGCGCCGAGGTGAGCCAGGTCCTCCCGGCTCTCGCCGTCCGCCTGATCTCGGCCGTCAGCACGCCGGAGCAGGCCGAGCTGATCATGGACCACGTTCGGGATCACTACGTCGGGGGCTCCCCCGACCTGCCCGTCACGGTGATCGACGGCTTGGGCGAGGCGGCCGTGCCGATGCTGACCGCCTGGGTGGACCACGCCTACGACGCCGCCGGCAAGAAGCTGCTGCTGGGCGTGCTCGCCGAGCTGCCGTACGACCCGGCGATGCGGGCGCTCCTCGACCGCATCGAGCAGAAGTACACCCAGCCGGCCTTCCTGCGCGCGGCCTCCCTCTTCCCCCGCCGCGCGATGCGGATGCTGGCCGAGTCCGGCGGCAAGGTCGTGGACCTGCTGCTGCGCGCCCACGTGGCGGCCCATCCCGACCTGGTGGACGAGGCGACCCGGTCCGGAATGGCCGCCGCCGAGCGCATCGACAAGATCGTGAACGCCGCGACCGTCCCCGTCGCTCCGCCGGAGGCCCTGCCCGAGGTGCTGGTCAGCCCGCCCTGGAGCCGCGCGCGCCAGGCGAGCAAGGCGGTCGTGGTGGACGGCCTGGCCTGCACCGACGAGCCGGCCCTCGTGTGGGCGCCGGGCGAGCAGGACAACTGGCGTTCCCGGGCGAATGACGGTTCGTGGGATCGGTCCTCGCGCCGGAGCTGGAAGGACATCGCCCGCCAGATCGCTGAGGGCCGCGACGGCTACTGGTCCGACGAGATCGCCCTGTTCGTCGCCGGGCCCGAGGACCTGGCCGCGCCGCTGATCGGGACGTGGCGCCCCGGCGACCTGTGGGGGGCCGGCGACTGGATGCCGAGGGTGGTGGCCAGGTTCGGGCCGGGTGACCTGCCGATGGTGCTCGACAGCGCCCGGCGCGGGCCCAGCGGGGTCGCCGCGGCGCTGCTGCCGTTCGCGGCGCCGGAGGTCGCCGTGCTGATGGCCGACTGGCTGGCCCGGCTGAAGTCCGTCCGCGCCACCGCGCTGGCCTGGCTGAACCGCCACCCCGAGGCGGCCGCCAGGGCGCTGATCCCGGTGGCTCTCGGCAAGCCCGGCACGGCCAGGCAACGGGCCGAGCAGGCGCTGACGGCGCTGGTCGCGGACGGTCACCGCGGCACCGTGGCCGCGGCCGCCACGGGGTACGGGTCCGCCGCCGAGGCCGCGGTCGCCGGGCTGCTCGCCAACGACCCGCTCGACGCGCTGCCCGCCAGGCTGCCCGTGGTGCCCGAGTGGACGGAGACCGCGATCATGACCCCGATCCTCCTGCGCGGCGACGCGGGCGCGCTGCCTCCCGAGGCGGTCCGCCACGTGACGACGATGCTGGCGATCTCCAGGCTCGGCGCCCCGTACGCCGGTCTCGACCTGGTCAAGGAGGCGTGCGACGGCCGCAGCCTCGCCGACTTCGCCTGGGCGCTGTTCCAGTGCTGGCAGCTGGCCGGCTTCCCGGCCAAGGAGAGCTGGGTGATGGACGCGCAGGCGCTGCTCGGCGACGACGAGACCGTACGCCGGCTGACCCCGCTGATCAGGACCTGGCCGGGCGAGGGAGGGCACGCGCGCGCGGTCGCCGGGCTTGACCTGCTGGCCGCCATCGGCTCCGAGGTCGCGCTGATGCACCTGCACGGCATCGCCGAGAAGGTCAAGTTCAGCGGGCTGAAGCACCAGGCCAAGCTGAAGATGGAGGAGGTCGCCGCCGAGCTCGGCCTGACGCCGCAGGAGCTGGCCGACCGGCTGGTGCCCGACTTCGGCCTGTCCGCCGACGGCAGCCTGACCCTCGACTACGGCCGCCGGCGGTTCGTGGTGGGCTTCGACGAGCAGCTCAAGCCGTACGTGGCCGACGCCTCGGGCAAGCGGCTGAAAAACCTCCCCAAACCGGGCGCCAACGACGATCCGGAGCTGGCGCCCGCCGCCCACCGGCGCTTCGCCGGGCTGAAGAAGGACGTGCGCTCGGTGGCGGGTGACGCCATCCACCGCCTGGAGCAGGCGATGGTGAACCGGCGCCGCTGGAGCGCCGCCGACTTCGAAAGGCTGCTGGTCGGCCATCCGCTGCTCTGGCACATCGTACGGCGGCTCGTCTGGGGCCGGTACGACCCGTCGGGCCGGCTCACCGGCACCCTGCGCGTGGCCGAGGACCGCACCTTCGCCGACGTCGGGGACGACACGCTGACGTTGCCGGAAGACGCCGTCGTGGGCGTGGTGCATCCGCTGGAGCTGGGCGAAGATCTGGCCGCCTGGTCCGAGGTGTTCGCCGACTACGAGATCCTGCAGCCGTTCCCGCAGCTGGGCAGGGAGACGTACGAGCCGGATCCGGCGCTGGTGGCCGAGATCGAGGCCGCCAAGGTCCCCACCCGCGCGGTGATCGGCCTGGAGCGGCGCGGCTGGCGGCGCGGCACGCCGCAGGACGCCGGCTGGCAGGGCTGGATCGAACGGGACGTGCCCGGCGGCAGGACCTACACGATCGGCCTCGATCCGGGCATCGTGATCGGCGATCCCGACTTCGCCGACGAGCAGAGCCTGGGTGAGCTGGGGTTCGACGGCCTCGACCCGATCACCACCTCCGAGATCCTCCGCGACCTGAAGGACATCGCCCGATGAACGCCCAGCGGCCCCCCGCCGAGATCCGCTACGCCGATGAGCTGGCCAGGCTTCGGGAGCACGACACCGACGCCCGGCCGCCCGGCTGGGCGCTCAGCCTGCGGGCCGCCCGCCGGTTCGTCCTCGGGGACGAGACGCTGGGCGTCAGCCGCAAGTTCGTGGGCGATCCCTCGCTGATCGACCGGTCCTTGGTGACGCTCGCGACCAACCGCGGGCTGATGCTGGTGGGCGAGCCGGGCACGGCGAAGTCGCTGCTGTCCGAGCTGCTCGCCGCGGCCGTGAGCGGCACCTCGACGCTCACCGTCCAGGGCGGCGCGGCCACCACCGAAGACCAGATCAAATACTCGTGGAACTACGCGCTGCTGGTCGCCGAGGGTCCCTCCACCCGGTCGCTGGTGGCCGCGCCGCTGCTGCGCGGCATGGCCGAGGGCAAGGTGGTGCGTTTCGAGGAGATCACCCGGTGCCCGCTGGAGGTGCAGGACTGCCTGCTGTCGCCGCTGTCGGACGGGGTGCTCGCCGTACCGGAGCTGAGTGGTCCCGAGTCGATGGTGTTCGCGCAGGAGGGGTTCACCGTCATCGCCACCGCCAACACCCGCGACCGCGGCGTCAACGAGATGAGCGCCGCGCTCAGGCGCCGCTTCAACTTCGAGACCGTCTTCCCGATCGCCGACTTCGAGACCGAGCTGGCGCTGGTGGAGGCCGAGGCGGGGGCGCTGCTCGAACGTTCGGGCGTGACCGCGCCGCCGCGCCGTGACGTGCTGGAGGTCCTGGTCACCACCTTCCGCGAGCTGCGCCAGGGGCAGACGGCGCGCGGCGACGCCACCGACCGGCTGTCGGGGGTGATGAGCACCGCGGAGGCCGTCTCGGTCGCCCACGCCGTCGGGCTGCGCGGCTGGTTCCTGCGCGGCGAGCCGGGCACCGCCGCAGACCTGGTCTCCTGCCTCGCCGGTACGGCCGCCAAGGACAACCCGGAGGACCTGGCCAAACTCCGCAGATACCTGGAGCGCAGGCGGCACGGCGACCAGTGGCAGGCCCTGTACGACGCCCGCCACCTGCTGCCGGGCTGAGCGATGGCGGTCGTCTTCCTCGGCGTGCGGCACCACAGTCCCGCCTGCGCCCGGCTGGTCGCCGGCACCATCCGTTCCGTACGGCCCGCGTACGTGCTGGTCGAAGGCCCGGCGGAGATGAACGACCGGATGGACGAGCTCCTGCTCGGCCACGAGCTGCCGATCGCCGTCCACACGAGCTACCGCGACGCGCAGCGGCGCCACAGCTCCTGGACCCCGCTGTGCGACTACTCCCCCGAGTGGGCGGCGCTGAGCGCGGGCCGCGAGGCGGGCGCCGAGCTGCGCTTCATCGACCTGCCCGCCTGGCATCCCGCGCTGGCCGAGCGCGGGAACCGGTACGCCGACGCCGAGGCCCGCTACGACGAGGTCACCGGACGGCTCTGCCGCGCCTTCGCCGTGGACAACGTGGACGCGCTGTGGGACCAGCTGTTCGAGATCGAACCGGCCGACGGGCTGGCGGAACGGCTGGCCACCTACTTCGACCTCGTCCGCGGCGACACCGAGACCGGTCCCGACGACGCGGCCCGCGAGGCGTACATGGCGCGGTGGATCCGGGCGGCCGCCGGCGACGCGGGCGAGCGGCCGGTGGTCGTGGTCACGGGCGGCTTCCACCGTCCCGCGCTGATCCGGCTGGCCGAGCAGGGCGAGCGGAGCTGGCCCGAGGTGCCGGAGCCGCCCGAGGGGGCGGCGGTGGGCAGCTATCTGGTGCCGTACTCGTTCCGCCGGCTGGACGCCTTCGACGGTTACCAGTCGGGCATGCCGTCGCCCGGCTACTACCAGGACCTGTGGGAGCACGGCCCCGGCGGAGCCGCCCGCAGGCTCACCGAGGCGGTGACGGCCAGGCTGCGCGCCAAGCGCCGGCCGGTGTCCACCGCCGACCTGATCGCCGCGCGCGCCACCGCCGACGGGGTCGCGCTGATGCGCGGCCACCCGCATCCGGCGCGGGTCGACGTGCTCGACGGCCTGGCCACCGCGCTGATCGGCGAGGCGCTCGAGACCCCGCTGCCCTGGACGTCGCGCGGAACCCTCCAGGCGGGCCACCATCCGGTCGTCGTGGAGATGATCGCGGCGCTCAGCGGTGACCGGACCGGCCGCCTGCACCCTTCGACCCCGCTGCCGCCGCTGGTCCACGCGGTGCTCGCCGAGCTGGGCGGCCCCGGCGACGAGCGGCTCCACCTCGATGAGCAGGCCGGCCGCGAGCGCAGCCGTTTCCTGCACAGACTGCGCGTCCTGGGCATCCCGGGCGTGCTCCGCACCTCGGGACCGCGCCCCGCGGGCGGCCCCGAGCTGATCGAGCGGTGGACGCTGACCGAGACCGACGACCGCCTGCCCGCGCTGATCGAGGCGGGCGGGTACGGCGTGGACCCGCAGGAGGCGGCGGCCTCCGTACTCGCCGAGCGGATCAGGGACGCCGACCTGGACCGGCTGGCCGACGTGCTGTTCGACGCCGCGCTGTGCGGCATCGGCGAGCTGGCGGGGCGGGTGCTCGACGACCTCGCGCGGGCCGTCGCCGCGGCGGCCGACCTGGGCGCGCTGGGCCGCACCCTCACCGTGGCGCTGGCGATGTGGCGGCACGACGACCTGTTCGGCACCAGCGGCAGCACCACCCTCGGCACCGTGGTCAGGGCCGCGACCCTGCGGGCGTTGTGGCTGGCCGAAGGCGGCCACGACGGCGCCGTCCCGGCCGAGCCGCTGCGCATCGGCGCCATGGCCGCCGTACGCGACGCGCTCAGGCACGCCGGCACGCTGCTCGGCCTGGGCGTGGACGCGGCGCTGGG
>NZ_BAAAMU010000184.1:0-16174 GCF_039529435.1 Nonomuraea maheshkhaliensis | reverse complement strand
CGCCGAGGCGGCGCGCGCCGCCGAGGCGGGCTCGGCGGCCCGTACGGCGTGCGCCATCACACCTCGCTCATCGGCCGGGCGATCACGTCGCGGCGCTCGGGGTAGAAGCACGCGTGCTCCTGCGGTGCCCCGTCGGTGATGCGCAGCAGCGGCCGTTCGTCGGCGCACCGCTCGCCCCTGAACGGGCAGCGGCGGGCGAACAGGCAGCCCGCGTCGGACTGGCTCTCGTCCAGCGACTCCAGTGGCACCACGGGCTGCTCACCGGGCTGCTCCAGGCCGTGCAGCACGGGGATGGCCGACAGCAGCGACTGCGTGTACGGGTGCACGGGATCGGCGATGATCGTGTCCACCGCGCCGCGTTCGACGACCTGCCCCCGGTAGATGACGTACAGCTCGCCGTCGGCGCCGATGTAGCGGGCGGTGGCCACGTCGTGCGTGATGAACAGCACGCTGACCCCGAGCCGCTCGCGCAGGTCCTTCAGCAGCGCCAGGATGCCCAGCCGGAGCGAGACGTCGATCATCGACACGGCCTCGTCGGCGACCAGCATCTCGGGGTCCACGGTCAGCGCGCGGGCGATGACCACGCGCTGGCGCATGCCGCCGGAGAGCTGGTGCGGATAGCGCGACAGCACCGTGCCCGGGTCCAGCCCGACCAGCGACAGTACCTCGGCCGCCCGCTCCTCGATCCACGCCCGCGAGCGCCCGGTCTGCCCCGCCCGCAGGCTCAGCGGGGCGTGCAGCGTCTGGTGGACGGTCCTGGTCGGGTTCAGGGCCGAGTACGGGTCCTGGTGGATCATCTGGATCTTGCGGAAGTGCGGCTGGCGCTGCTTGTGCTTGAGCCCCGACATGGGGACGCCGCCGATCTCGATCTCGCCCTCGTCGTACGTCTCCAGCCCCGCGATGATCCGGCCCAGCGTGGTCTTCCCGCACCCGGACTCGCCGATGAACGAGGCCGCGCCGCCCTTGGGGATGGCGAAGTCCACGCCCCGCAGCGCCCGCACCTCGCGCGCGCCGAGCATCTTGCCCCGCTGCTTGAAGGTCTTGACGACCCCGGTCCCGGTGATCATGCGTGCTCCTTCACCGTCACGGCGTGGCAGGCGACCGTCCTCGGCCCGCGCTCGCCTTGGTCGACCTGGGGCGCGGGGTCCACGTCGTCGCAGACGTCCATGCGCAGGGCGCAGCGCTCCCTGAACACGCAGCCCTGCTTCGGCACGGTCGCGAGCGTCGGCGGGCGTCCCGGCAGCGCCCGCGCCTCGTCGATGTCGCCGACGAGCCGCGGGATGGCCCTGATCAGGCCGCGCGTGTACGGGTGCTGCGGCGCGCCGAGCACCTCCCTGGTGGGGCCCTGCTCGACCAGGCGGCCGCCGTACATGACGGCCAGCCGGTCGGCCACCTCGGCCACCACGCCGATGTCGTGCGTGATGACCAGCGTGGTCAGGCCGCGCTCGGCGTGCACCTCACGGATGATCTTCAGGATGTTCGCCTGGGTGATCATGTCCAGGGCGGTCGTCGGCTCGTCCAGCACCACCAGGTGCGCGTTGAGCACCAGTGCCAGCATGATGCCGACCCGCTGGCGCATGCCGCCGGACAGCTCGTGCTGGTGCGAGTCGAGCACCCGGGCGCCGTCCAGGCCCATCCGGCCGAGCAGCTCCTGGGCCTCGCGCACCAGGGCGCGCAGGTCCTCCACGCCGTGCGAGCGGCCCAGGTCGAGCAGCTGCTTGCCGACCGTCTTGAGCGGGTTGAGCGAGTTCTGTGCTGCCTGGAAGACGTAGCCGATGTGCCGGCCCCTGGCCTTGCGCAGCTCCTCGCCGGCCAGGCCGACCACGTCGCCGAGCCCGTCGATCTCGACGCTGCCTGACGCGATCCTGCCGGGCGGCTGGACGGCGTTGAGCAGCGACAGGGCCAGCGTGGACTTGCCCGAGCCGGACTCGCCGACGATGCCGGTGATCGTGCCGGGCTCCAGCGTGAGGCTGATGTCCCTGACGGCGGGCAGCTCGCCCGCGGGGGTCTTGTAGACGACCGTCAGGCCGCCGATGCGCACTCCCGGCGCTTGTGTACCCACCGTTACTCCTCGCGCAGCCGGGGATTGAAGATCTCGTCCATGGCGTCGACCACGAGCACGATGCCGAGCGTGAGCAGCAGGATCGCCAGCAGCGGCGCCAGCAGGTAGCCGAGCGCGTTCGGTGTGATCATGGCGCCGGCCTGGAACACGGCCAGGTTGAGCATGACGCCCCAGTTGTCCGACTC
Organism: Nonomuraea maheshkhaliensis; assembly: GCF_039529435.1. Classification (NCBI taxonomy): domain Bacteria; kingdom Bacillati; phylum Actinomycetota; class Actinomycetes; order Streptosporangiales; family Streptosporangiaceae; genus Nonomuraea; species Nonomuraea maheshkhaliensis. The sequence continues at coordinate 13,927 of NZ_BAAAMU010000184.1, read as the reverse complement.
GTACGGCAGCACGCCCAGGAAGAACAGGCCCACCTGGGAGTACACGGCGCCGGTCACCGCGATGAGCATGTTCATCGCGATGTACGGCGCCATGCTCGGCAGCAGCTCCTTGCCGATGATGTGCGTCGTGGACAGGCCCAGCCCGCGCGCCGCCTCGATGAAGCCGCGCTCGCGCAGCGACAACGTCTGAGAGCGCACCGCCCTGGCCACGCCGCCCCAGCCGAGCAGGCCCAGCACCAGGCCCATCTGCAGCGGGCTGCCGAACTGCCACACGGTCGCCAGGACCAGCAGCAGCGGCAGGCCGGGGATCGTCAGCTTCATGTCGGTGAGCCGCATCAGCACGGTGTCCCAGCGGCCCCGCTTGAAGCCGGAGAACAGGCCGATCGCGGTGCCCACGACGACGGTGATGAGCGCGGTCACCGCGGCGGTGAGCAGCACGTAGCGCGAGCCGGTGATGACCAGCGCGAGCACGTCCCTGCCCTGCGGGTCGGTGCCGAACCAGTGCTCCCAGCTGGGCGCCTGGGTGATCGCGTTGGTGTCGGACGGCAGGTGTTCGGGCAGCACCATCGGCCCGACGACCCCCATGACGATGAAGCCCGCGATGATGACGACCCCGACCAGGCGGCTGGGCTTGCGCTTCATCACCCGCCAGACGCCGCGCCAGAAGTTGCGGCGCATCTCCGAGGCGGCCGAGCCGGTCTCCGGAATCAGCGTGGCACTCACGACGCCTCCTCTCCGCTGCGCACGCGCGGGTCGATGACCGTGTAGAACAGGTCGGCCACGATGTTGGCCAGGATGGTCCCGACGGTGATCAGCAGGAACGCCCCGCCCATCAGGGCGTAGTCGCGGTCGGTGACGCTGCTGATGAGCAACCAGCCGAGCCCCGGATAGTTGAAGATCTTCTCGATGAAGACCGCGCCGCCGAGCAGCAGGCCCAGCGACAGGGCCAGCATCGTGAACAGCGGCAGGATCGCGTTGCGCGCGATGTAGCGGAAGACGATCGAGCGCTTCACCCCGCGCAGCTCGGCGGCCAGGATGAAGTCGTCGCCGAGCACGGTGACCACGCTCGACTTCATCGCCAGCACCCATCCGCCGTAGGCCGACAGCGCGTACGTGAGCACCGGCAGCACCGCGTGCTCGACGAGCGAGCCGATGTACGGGCCGTTGAAGCCGGGCTCGTACAGGATGTCCACCGATCCGTCGGCGGGCAGGATGGGGATGAGCGTGGCGAAGATCACCACCAGCAGCATCGCCAGCACGTACTGCGGGATGCCGTGCAGCAGCGAGCCGGAGATCGACAGGGCGTCGCCGAGCTTGCCGGTGCGCTTGATGGCGGCGTACACGCCGAAGATGATCCCGACCAGGAAGCTCAGCAGCGTGCCCACCAGCACCGGGACGATCGTCCACTTGGCCGCGTCGGTCAGCACGTCGAGCACGGGAGTCCCCGGCCTGGTCACCGAGACGCCGAGGTCGAGGCGGAGCAGGCCGGAGATGTAGTCGGAGTACTGATGCCAGAGCGTGCCGTCCGGCTGGAAGCCGTACAGCACCTTGACGGCCTGCCTGGCCGCCTCCGGCGCCATCCCCTGCTCGATCAGCTTCTCGTAGCGGGCGGCCATGGGGTCGCCGGGGATGTTGTTGACGATGAAGAAACTGATCGTCGCGACGACCAGGATCATGACGAACCCGCGGGCCAGGTGGCCCGCGAGTCGCCGCGCGATGAGCGTCATAGGCTACTGCTTCGCCTTGATCAGACCTTGCTGGATCCACACGCCGGAGGGCAGGACGCCGGTGCCCATGCGCAGGACCTCGTCGTCGTGGGGCCAGCCGGTGAAACGGTTGTTGTTGACGAACTGGGTGTTGATGTAGTCCCAGAGCTGGATGACGGGCAGGTCCTGGTTGGCCGCCTTGGCCAGCTTGGCCATGATCGGCTTGGCGGCCTGCTCGTCGGCCGAGTTCAGCTGGCCGGTCAGCTCACCGGGGTTGATCTTCTCGCCGTCGACCTCGATCTCCTCGGGGCCGCCCATCCAGTTGCCGTTCTTGCCCGGCGCCGCGTGCGTGACCTTGCCCGCGACGTTGGTCCAGCCGTTGGAGGCGCCGTAGAGGCGCTGGAAGATGTCGTACGGCGCGGGGCCGAGCGCCATCAGCCAGAAGCCGGCGTCGTACTTGCCGGCGGCCAGCTCCTCCAGATAGAGCGGGTAGTCGGCGGTCGTCACGACCTCGGCGTCCACGCCTGCCTTGACGAGCTGGCTCTTGATGTTCTCCTGGGCCGACAGCCAGTCGGAGAACCCGGACGGCGCGTGCATGGACACCTTCCACGGCGAGCCGTCGGCGAGCGTCCACTTGCCGTCCTTCTTGACCAGGCCGGCCTCCTTGAACTCGGTCTCGGCCTTGGCCACGTCCGGCTTGTACTGCTCAAGCTGCGGCACGGTCTCGGGGATCCACGCCTGCGCGGCCTTCTGGTGGATGCCGCTCGTCGTCGCGGCGGGCGTGCCGCCCTCGGGCGAGGCGACCTTGGTGACCTGGTCGCGGTCGATCAGGTAGGCCAGGCCCCTGCGCACGTGGACGTTGTCGTACGGCTTCTTCGTCTGGTTGAAGGCCATGCCGACGGCGACGGGCGAGTAGCCCTTGATGACCTCGTTGCCCGAGGCCGCCTTGATCCGGTTCATCACGTCCGTCGGGGCGGCGGTGAAGCCGGCGTGGTCGAGCTTGCCCTGGGTCAGGTAGTTCCAGATCTGCTCGTTGCCGGTGTAGTTGAGGAACTTCACCTGAGCCGGGGCGACGTTCGCGGCGTTGTAGAAGTACTTGTTCCTGACCAGCAGCGCCTCGGAGGGGTTGACCCGCTCCAGCACGAACGGGCCGGCGGAGACGTCCTTCGGCGGGGCGAAGGCGATGACCTTCTCGCCCAGGGCGGTGACCTCCTCGCGGGCCTTCTCGGCGTCGGCGCCCTCACCGCGGGCGGCCTTCAGCTTGTCCCAGAAGTCCGCGGGGAGCACGCTGCTCCACACGTGCGAGGGCAGGACGGTGGTGTCGAGCACGCCGCGGGCGAACTTGGGGCTCGGGTTGGCCATGTCCTGGGTGATCTTCACGGTCTGCGGGTCGACGACCTCGACCTCGGCCGCCGCGCCGGCGGCGCCGGGCGTGACCGAGAAGGCCGTGCTGCCCTGCGTGTAGGCGATGCCGATGGACATCTTGACGTCCTCGGCGGTGACCGGCTTGCCGTCCGACCACTTCGCGTTCGGCTGCAGCTTGAGGGTGATGGCCGAGTTGTCCGGCGCGATCTCCCAGCTGGCCGCCAGACCCGGCAAAGCCTTGTTCGGGTCGGTCAGGTGGTTGACGACCCAGCCCAGCTTCATGGAGCTGTAGCCGGGGAAGGAGTTGCCCTTCGGGTTGTACGGGTTGGCCGGGGCCGACGCCTCAAGCCCTGGCCGGTTCACGTCGATCGTGGTGAAGAGTCCGCCTCCACCGCCGCCCGAGCCGCCGGACTTGTTGGTCGTACCGCCGCTGCACGCCGCTGTCGCGGTGGCAAGGCCCAGCAACGCCACTACCGCTGCCAGTCGCTTCATTTGCCGCTCCGGGGGATGTCTCTAGGGATTGACCGGACATTACGATCGCGTCGAACCAGCGTCAATAATCTCCAGTGGTTGTGAGGCTAATGTAACTTTCCTTCATGAGTGTACGAAGCGGTGCTAAGCGCCATCAAGCATTCGGTCAGGTCTTTACCAGGACGGCCGCGCCGTTGACCTGGTCCGCGGCCAGATCGGTCAGTGCCCGCGCGGCCTCCTCGAACGGATAGGCCGTCGTCGTCACCCGCGGCGGATGCGCCAGCGCGAGCTCCAGATACGCCCGCCCGTCGGCCCTGGTGTTGGCCGTCACGCTGCGCAGCGTCCGTTCCTGGAACAGGTGCCGCTCGTAGTTGAGCACCGGCACGTCGGTGAGATGGATGCCCGCCACGGCCAGAGTGCCGCCCCGGTCGAGCGCTTCGAGCGCCGGTGGTACCAGGGTACCCACGGGCGCGAACAGAATGGCCGCGTCGAGCGGCTCGGGCGGCCGGTCCCCTGCCGAGGCGGCGCCCAGGTCGAGGGCCAGGCGCCGGGAAGCCTCCGACCTGCTCACCGCGTGCACGGTGGCGCCCTGCGCGATGGCCGCCTGCGCGGTCAGATGGGCCGAGGCCCCGAACCCGTAGATGCCCAGCCGCCCGCCGGCGGGCAGGTCGCAGCGTGCCAGCGCCCGGTAGCCGATGATTCCGGCGCACAGCAGCGGGGCCAGCCACTCGGCGGGACGGTCGTCGGGCAGGGGATAGACGTAGCCGGCGGGCGCCACGAGATAGTCGGCGTAGCCGCCGTCGGCGTCCCACCCGGTGTAGGTGGAGCCGGGGCAGAGGTTCTCCATGCCGCGCAGGCAGTAACGGCACCGGCCGCACGTCGAGCGCAGCCAGGCCACGCCCACCCGCGCGCCGATCACCCCGGCCCCGCCTGCGACGCGGCCCACCACCTGGTGCCCGGGGGTGGTCCTGGGGCGCCGCGGGGCCAGGTCGCCCTCGGCCAGGTGCAGGTCCGTACGGCACACGCCGCATGCCTCCACCTCCACCAGGACCTCACCGGGCCCCGGCTCGGGAACCTCCCGCTCGATCAGCGCCAGCGGCCCCGACGCCATCGGCCCCGGCCGCTCCACCACCCAGGCACGCATGTCAGGACAGCCTGGAGAAGGCCAGCGACGCGTACAGCGCGGCCCCGTCGGGCAGCACCGCGTCGTCGAACTGCGCCTCGGGCGAATGGTTGTACGGCGCCGTCGCCGGGTCCCTGCCGGGCGGGCAGGCCCCCAGGAACACGAACGCGCCCGGCACGTTCTCCAGCACGTACGAGAAGTCCTCCGACCCCATCACCGGCTGCGGCGAGACGAAGTAGCGGCCGGGACCGAACAGCTCGTCGGCCGTCGCGCCCACGAACGCGGCCTCGTCCTGGTCGTTGACCGTCACCGGGTAGCCCATCCCGAGCGCCGTCTCCACCTCCAGCCCGTGCGCCGCCGCCACGCCCCGCACGACCTCCTCCAGCCGCCGCTTGACCAGCGCCCGGTTCTCCTTGCTGAACGTGCGCACCGTGGCCTCGAACCTGGCCTCGTCGGGGATCACATTGTCGGCCGACCCGCCGTGGAAGCTGCCCACCGTCACCACGACTGGGTCGAACACGTTGAACGTCCTGGTCACCATCGTCTGCATCGCGGTGACCATCTCGCAGCCCGCCTGGATCGGGTCCAGCGCCATGTGCGGGGTCGAACCGTGCCCGCCGCGCCCCTTCACCGTCACGGCGAACACGTCCGCCGCCGCCATGATCGGCCCCGGCCGCGACGCGAACAGTCCCGGCGGCAACATCGACGACACCACGTGCATGCCGTACGCCGCCACCGGCCGCGCCCCCGCCGCGTCCAGCACGCCCTCGCCGATCATCTGCTTGGCGCCGTCGTGGCCCTCCTCGCCCGGCTGGAACATGAAGATCACGTCACCGGCCAGCTCCTCCCGCCGCGCGCTCAGCAGGTGCGCCGCCCCCGTCAGCATCGCGGTGTGCAGGTCATGCCCGCAGGCGTGCATCTGGCCGGGCGATCGGGAGACGTAGGGCAGGTCGTTCTTCTCGGTCACGGGCAGGGCGTCCATGTCGCCCCGCAGCAGCACCGCGGGCCCCGGCCGGCCGCCCCTCAGCACGGCGGTGACGGAGCTGAGCGCCTTCCCCGTGGTGATCTCCAGGGGCAGCCCCTCCAGCGCCGCCAGCACCTTCTCCTGCGTACGCGGCAGGTGCAGGCCGAGCTCGGGGGTGGTGTGCAAGGAGTGCCTGAGCCGGACGAGCTCGTCCCGCATGTCCTGGGCGGATTCGATGAACGACATGAAGAACATTGTTCACGTGCCGGGCGGGAAGTCGATAAGGCGCGCTCGGTACCATGGGCCGCGTGACTCAGCGTAAGCGGATCGACTCCTGGTTGTCCGACATGGACGGCGTGCTCGTCCACGAGGGACGTCCTGTCCCGGGTGCGGACGAATTCATCAAACGGCTCAGCGAGTCCGGCCGGAAGTTCCGGGTCCTGACCAACAACTCGATCTACACGCAGCGCGATCTGTCGGTCCGCCTGGCCGGCGCCGGCCTCGACGTGCCCGCCGAGTCCATCTGGACCTCCGCGCTGGCCACCGCCCAGTTCCTCGACGACCAGCGGGCGGGCGGCTCGGCGTACGTCATCGGCGAGGCCGGGCTGACCACGGCGCTGCACGAGGTCGGCTACATCCTGACCGACCTCGACCCCGACTACGTGGTGCTCGGCGAGACCCGCACCTACAGCTTCACCCAGATCACCCGCGCCATCCGCCTCATCGAGGGCGGCGCCCGCTTCATCGCCACCAACCCCGACCCCATCGGCCCCTCCACCGAGGGCTCGCTGCCCGCCTGCGGCGCGGTCGCCGCCCTCATCACCAAGGCCACCGGCGTCGAGCCCTACTTCGTCGGCAAGCCCAACCCGCGCATGATGCGCAGCGCGCTCAACGAGATCGAGGCCCACAGCGAGACCACGGCCATGATCGGCGACCGCATGGACACCGACATCGTCTCCGGCATGGAGGCGGGCCTGTTCACCATCCTCGTCCTCACTGGGGTCACCCAGCGCCACGAGATCGACCGCTTCCCCTACCGCCCCTCCTTGGTCGTCGACTCCGTGGCCGATCTCATCGACCTGATCTGATCTTGCCGTCCGGCCCCGCCGGGGGAAAATCCTCTACCTCGCTGAGATGGCGGGCGGACAGATCCTCACCCGCCGTTGTCCTCCGGGTGGCAGGGGTGCTCACAGGCTGCGACGATGTCCTGACAGCATCGGAGACAGCCGGCAAAGGGCGGGGTGGCGTGGACGTACGGGCTGAGCTGCTCGACTTGAAACTTCGCGTCGAGGATCTCGAGACCACCATGGAGCACGGTGGCGAACTCGAACGGCAGGTGATTCTCCTGCACGAGATCGCCGAACGGTCCATGAAGCTGCAGGCGGGGCTCGCGACGATGCAGAGCCAGATCGACCAGGCCGTGGTGGAGTTCACCGAGGAGTTCGCCGCCATGGGCATCGAGGTCGAGAGCGTGCGGAGGGCGATGACAGAACGCCCGGACCTCATCGAGGAACTGCGGGCCCAGCTCTCCATCGAGGTCGACAAGTTCAGGAAGCAGTGGCGGCGCGAGTTCGACTTCCTGCGATCCGAGGCGATGGACATGAACATCAAGCTCGACCGGCTGCTGAAGCGCACGCCCTGAGACGCGTGACGGCCACCGTGACGGCCACGGAGGCGGCCACCGTGACGGCCACGGAGGCGGTCCCGGCTAGAGCGACAGCGCCGGTTCCATGACGTCCGACGGGCACAGCCGCCGGATCACGGCGCGCACCTGATCGCGCAGGTCGGGAGCGATCAGCTGGCCGTCGTCGCCGAAGAGCGGCCAGGCGGGTGAGATCACCAGCTCGGCCCCGCTCACGACGGCGCCCGCCCCCAGCAGTTGCTTGTAGAGCTCCGCCTGCGCCCACATGGCCCCGCAGGCGCGCGCGCTCGCGCTCATCACCGCCACGTGCTTGCCCGACAGCCCGTCCCTGGCCGACATCCAGTCCAGCGTGTACGTCAGCTCCAGCGGCAGCAGGCTGTGCTCGGGAGCGGTCAGCAGCACCCCGTCACCGCCCGCGACCAGGGTGAGCAGCTCGCGTGCCGCGGCCGGCACCGGCCCGCTCCGGTACGGCGGGATCTCCTCCAGCCCGCGCCACACCTCGAACCCGACGCTGTCCGGCAGCTCGCCGCCCGCTGCGTCCAACAATCTGGTGATGAATGACCCCGCGTGGAGACTGGCGGCGATCCCGATGATTTTCACCCACTGCTCCCAAGGGGTTCCGGTGTTACCGAGAACCTGCCCGATGCCTCGGATGTCCAAGACCACGGCCGGGTCAAGAGGCGCACAGTCTTTGCCGTACGTGGGGACACGCTGGTAGATCCGCCTACCGGGCGCCCTCGGGATCGCCTGCCGGGGAAGCGCCTACCGGGCGCCGGTGCGTTCGTCGGAGGCGCGGGGGCGGCGGAAGACGAGCGCCAGCACCCGCAGCCCCAGGATCGCCGGGATCACCAGCAGGTTGTAGCCGATGAGGTGGAGCAGGCTCGTCGTGCCCACCAGCGGGGTCCCGCCCTCGGTGCCGAGGAGGATCACCGCCATCAGCCCGGCCGTGGCGCCCAGCACCGTGAGCAGCACCTGGTGCAGCAGCCCGGTCACGTAGCGGCGGTCGCGCTCGTCGGCCAGCAGCCGCACGTTGACGGTGAAGCGGCCGTGCTCGGCGGCGCTGGCGATCCGCTCGACCCGGCGCGGCAGGCGGCGCAGCATGGGCACCAGCGCGGTCAGCTCCTGGGTGAGCGACTCCTTGATCGTCTCGGGGGTGACCTGCTCGCTGAGATAACGGCCGGCGAACGCGCGGGCCTCGCCGATCAGGTTGAAGCCGGGCGACAGGCGCACCAGCGTGCCCTCCAGCGTGGCCAGCGCGCGGAAGACGGCGGCCACCTCGGGCGGGATCGACAGGCCGTACTCCGAGACGATCGTGAACAGGTCGGTGAACATCCGCGCGCTGTCCATGCCGGGGCCCAGGTGCCTGGCCATGAACTGGCCGAGGGCCCGTTCGAGCGCGGGCTCGTCGATCTCCTCCGGCCTCGGCACCACCTCAAGCAGCGCGTCCGTGACGCCCAGCGGGTCCTGGCGGTTCATGGCGAGCAGGAAGCGCTGGAGGGCCGAGCGTACGGAGGCGTCGAGCCGGCCGACCGAGCCGAAGTCGAGCAGGCCCAGCGTGCCGTCGTCGAGCAGCATGAGGTTGCCCGGGTGCGGGTCGGCGTGGAAGACGCCTTCGACGAGGATCTGCCGGAGCAGGCAGTCGAGCAGGTCGCGGGCCAGGCGCGGCCCTTCCTCCGGGTCCGCCGCGGTGATCGGCCGGCCCGGCAGGCGCTCCATGACCAGCACCCGCTCCGAGCACATGGAACCGACCGGCGCGGGGTAGGCGACGGCCGTCCCGCCGCCTCTGGAGCCGCTCAGGAGGCCGCCAGAGCCGGCTGGGCTCTCAGCGTGGCCGGCGGCGGTCCCGGTGGGGCCGGCTGCGGTCTCGGCGGTGGTCTCGGCGGTGGTCTCGGCGGCGCGTGGGGTGCCGCGGGAGGCGGAGACGGCGGCCATGTTCGCGGCCTCGACGCGGAAGTCCAGCTCCTCCCTGATCGCCGTGGCGAACCCCTCGGCCAGGTCGCGCAGGCCGAGCGAGCGCCCCCATCGGGTCCTGCTCTCCAGCGTGGCGGCCAGCCGCCGGACGATCTCCAGGTCCTTGCCGACGACGGCCTCGATGCCCGGCCGCTGCACCTTGACCACGACGTCCGCGCCGGAGCGCAGCCGGGCCGCGTGCACCTGCCCGATCGAGGCGGCGGCCAGCGGCGTCCGGTCGAACTCGGCGAACACCTCGTCCACCGGCCCGCCCAGCTCCGCGCGCAGCACCGGCTCGATCCGCTCCCACGGGGCCGGGGAGACCTGGTCCTGCAGCCGTCCGAGCTCCTCGACGAATTCGGCGGGCAGCAGGTCGCGCCGGGTGGACAGCACCTGCCCGAGCTTGACGAACGTCACCCCGCCGTCGTCCAGCGCGGCACGCAGCGACGCGGCCAGGCGCAGTTTGCCCGACCGGTCGTCCAGCCGCTCGCCCCGCCCACGAAGGTAGGGGCCGAGGCCGTGCCTGACGGCGATCCTGGTGATCTGGGAGTAGCGCCGGCCCCGCGACAGCCGGCCGCGTACGGACCTGGCCAGCTCCAGCGGCCCCGGCAGCGAGCCGGGCGGCACCAGCGCCTCGGCCACCACCAGCACCGTCATCGGGATCAGCACCATGCACATGAGGACCAGCAGGAGCAGTCCCAGGGCGGCCGCGTCGGGCGGCTGCCCGCCGTCCATCGGGCCGATCGTGCTCAGGATCGGCTCCAGCACCGGCTGCGCCAGCCCGAACGCGAGCAGCGCGGCCAGGAACGTGCGCAGCGCGCCGAACCTGACATCCAGCAGCCGCTGCGTCGCGACCGCGAGCAGCATGATGGTCAGCAGGGTGGCGATCCCGACGACCACCGCGGTGGGAAAGTCCATGGGCCAGGATCCTCCCACGCCGACACGACTGTCCGGTCGTGTTCCATGTCAGGGAGGATCGACCGGCTCGTACCGGTATCGCCGGGCGAGGGCGCGCACGCCCGGCGTGTTCGGCTAGCCCTGGGCGGCGGCGCGGGCGCGGCGCTCCTCGCGGCGCTCGACGAACCTGGCGGCGGTGGCCTCGGTCCTGGCCAGGTACCCGGACAGCTCCTCGCGCGCCTTCTCGCCCTCGGCGTCGAGGCCGGTCTTGTCGAACACCGCCCACTGGCGCAGCACCGGCATGAGCACGTCGTCGAGGTGCAGTCGCAGGTCGTAGATGCCCTCGTTGGCGATGATCAGGGCCTTGCGGGCGAACCCGGCCATGCCCTGGCCGGGCATCTGGAAGGTGGTGACCACGTCGGTCACCGCGCGCATCGTCTGGTTGGGGTCGAGCTCGAAGGCCGCCTTGAGCAGGTTGCGGTAGAAGAGCATGTGCAGGTTCTCGTCGGCGGCGATCCTGGCCAGCAGCCGCTCGCAGCCCTCGTCGCCGGAGGCCCGGCCGGTGTTGCGGTGCGCGATGCGGGTGGCGAGCTCCTGGAAGGAGACGTACGCGAGCTGCTGCAGCATCGTGTCGTACTCGGTGACGAACCCGCTCTCCATGTGCGCCATGCGCGCCCGCTCCAGCGCCACGGGGTCGACGGCGCGGGTGACGGTGAGGTAGTCGCGGATGGCGGTGCCGTGACGGTCCTCCTCGGCCGTCCAGCGGTGCACCCACGTGCCCCAAGCGCCGTCACGGCCGAAGGTCGTGGCGATCTCGTGGTGATAGCTGGGCAGGTTGTCCTCGGTGAGGAGGTTGACGATGAGCGACACGCGGGCCGCTTCCGGGATCTTGGAGTCGGCGTCCTGCCACGCCTCGCCGTCGTAGATGCCGTCGAAGTCGCGGCCCTGGCTCCACGGAACGTACTCGTGCGGGAACCACTCCTTGGCCGTCTTCTCGTGCCGGTCGAGCTCTCCCGAGACCACGGGTTCGAGCTCGTGGAGGAGTTCCGTCTGAGTCATCACCATCTATGATCTTCTCCTTCAGGTTACGGTACCGTAGGTTAGGCTACCCGAAGGACATACCGGTCAAATAGGGTGGATGTATGCGACCTAGTGTCCGTGGAGTCCTGCTCGACCATGACGAGCGGCTGGTCCTGTTCCGGCGGACGGTACCGGGGCGCCCGCTCTACTGGACCGTGCCCGGTGGGCACGTCGAGCCCGAGGACGGCTCGCTGGAGGACACCCTGCACCGGGAGCTGCTGGAAGAGCTCGGCGCGACGGTGTACGCGGTGACGCCTCTGGTCAGCGTGTCGTACCCGTGGCGGGGAGAGGTCAAGACGCAGCACGTTTTCGGTTGCCGGCTCGACACGATGGACCCGGAGCTGCGGCACGGGCCGGAGTTCGAGGACCCGGCGTACGGGCTGTACGAGGTGGAGCACGTTCCCCTGGCCCGCTCGGAGCTGCACGCCAGGAATCTGATCCCGCAGGCCGTGGCGGGCTATCTCGCCGCTCTCGTCACCCGGCTGCCCCGCCTCATCCCCTGAGAGCTCAGGGGTCGCGGCGCAGGCGCTTGACGTCGGAGCGGTGCTTCTTGGACCTGATCCGCCGCTCGACGGCGCCCCTGCTGGGCTTGGTGGCCCGGCGGCGCTTGGGCGGCGGCGCCACGGCCTCGCGCAGCCGCTGCGCCAGGCGGTGCCGGGCGGCCTCCCGGTTGCGCAGCTGGGAGCGGTATTCGGAGGCGGCGATCGTGATCGTGCCGGAGCCCAGCCGCTCGATCGCCCGCGCCTTGAGCGCCGGGGTCAGCGCGGTGGTCGCGGCCACGTCGAAGGTCAGCTCCACCCGGCTGTCGGTGGTGTTGACACCCTGGCCGCCCGGACCCGAGGAACGCGAGAAGCGCCAGACGAGCTCGATGTCGGGGATGACGATCGAGTCGTTGACGACCAGCGGGCCGGGCATGGGTGGAGCTCCTGTTCGCGTGCGTTCTGCAGTGACATGTCACCGTATCGGGACGGCCTATGCCGCCCCCAGTGATTTTCTCCCGCTGGAACCTGGTTGACGGCCGGGTGCAAGCGGCGTATGCCAATATCGCGCGAGAGGATCACGGGGTTGGGGAGGCGCGGATGGCGGTCATCGTCGGCGTTCACGGGATCGGCAAGTACAACTATTACCTCCAGGCCGGCCGGTCCGCCACGGGCGCGGCCGAGGCGATGCGGCGCAAGTGGGACCGCTACCTGCACGCCGCGCTCGGCGGGGAGGCGCGGGCGTACTTCGCCGAGATCGCCTACTTCTCCCACCTGCTGCACGACGGCGCCCTCGACGACGCGGACGCGGACACGGCCGTGCCGCGCCGGGCGGCCGCCGCCATGGAGCTGCAGGCCCAGCAGGTGGTCATCGGCTGGGCGCGCAACTTAGGAGTGGGCGAGCACGTCACCGGCGTGCTCAAGTCGGCCACCGGCTGGCTGCTGGACCGGCTGGACGGCAGGTCGGCGGCGTTCGCCAAGCTGTTCGCGCCGGAGGTCGCCGCCTACCTCACCGACGCGGCCAAGCGGGAGAAGTCCCGGCAGGTCGTGGCGGAGGTCATCCGGCGAAACCGGCCCAAGGTGGTCATCGCCCACTCGCTCGGCAGCGTGGTGACGTACGAGGCCCTGTGGGCGAACCCCGAACTGAAGGTCGACCTGCTCATCACCCTCGGCAGCCCGCTGGGCATGCGCAACGTCGTCTTCGAGCGCCTCCTGCCCGCCCCCGTCAACGGCCGTGGCGAGCGGCCCCGAGGGGTCGGGCGCTGGGTGAACATAGCCGACAAGGACGACATCGCGGCCATCCCGCCCGCCCTGGCCGCCAGCTTCACCGGCGTGGACGTCGAAGAGCTGGTCAACCTCGACTGGATCGACTTCCACACCGCCGAGAAATACCTGGGCTGCCCGGCGCTCGACCCGCATCTGCGACCATTCGTGGCATGACGTGGATTGTCTTCGACTACGGCGGTGTCCTGTCCCTGCCCCAGCCCGAGTCCGACGCCGACGCGATGGCGCGGGCCGTGGGTGCCGAGCCGGGCCCGTTCAAGCTCGGCTACTGGGAGCACCGCCTGGAGTTCGACCGGGGCGGCCTCAGCCCGCACGCCTACTGGTCGGCCGTCCTGGGCAGGCCCGCCACCACGACCGAGGTCGCCCGGCTGGTCGCCAGGGACGTGGCGAGCTGGGCCTACCCCGACGAGGGCACGGTCGCCCTGCTCGACGACCTGCTCGCGGCCGGCCGCGACGTGGCGCTGCTGTCGAACGCGCCGATCTGCGTCGGTGACGGCCTCGACGAGCTGCCCTGGATCGCCGCGATCGGGCACCGCTTTTACAGCGGCAGGATGGGGGTGGTCAAGCCCGACCGGGCGATCTACGACCGGCTGGCCGCCGGGCTCGGGGCCGATCCGTCCGAGATCGTCTTCATCGACGACCGGGAGGAGAACGTCGAGGGCGCGCGGCGGGCGGGCATGACCGGCGTGCACTTCACCGACGCCACCGCCCTGCGCGCCGCACTCCCCGACGTGCCGGGCTCCGTCCACTGATCTTTGTCCTGCTCTGTCCATTTTGCGGATGGAACGACCGGACCGATGCTGTTCACCCACGCTTGACTCCGTTGTCACGACGGAGTCAGCGCGGGCGGCGATACCTGATGACGTGGACCGCAGAGCCTTCCTGACAGCGGCGACAGCCGGCCTCCTCCTCCCGCAGCCCGCCGGCGAGGTCGGCGAAGCGGGCGGCGAGTTCGCCCTGCCGTCC
>NZ_BAAAMU010000183.1:0-16847 GCF_039529435.1 Nonomuraea maheshkhaliensis | reverse complement strand
CAACCTGCTGCGCGCCGGCACGCTGCGCGCGGTCGTGGCGCTGCCCGGCTCCGACCTGTGGCTGCTGCGCCGCCCGGCGCCGGGCGACCGGCCGCCGTCCGAGGTGCTGATCCTCGACGCCACGGCCGACCTGTCGGTGGTGGAGCCGGCCTGGCAGGCGTATCTGGAGGAACGGTCCGATCAGACCGTGCGCATCATCGACCTGCTGGCCGACGAGGTCGACATGACCCCGGCCAGGCACCAGCGGCGCGACGACCTCGGGCGGGCCTTCGCCGAGGCCCGCGACCGCTTCCTCGCCGCCACCGCCGTGCCGCCGGACCTCAAGGTGCTGGAGCAGCCGCTCGACCAGCCCGCCACCACGCTGGGCGACCTGATCAAGGAGGGCCTGGTGAGCACGTCGCAGGCCCCGCCCAAGATGGCCGCCGACGGGGGCGAGGTGCCGGTGCTGACCGCCGACGACGTCTTCACCGGCGGCGCGCCGTCCGGCTCGACCACCGTGCAGCAGGGGCTGGTCGCGATCAGGCCCGGTGACGTGGTGGCCTCCTACTCCGCCGTACGCGTGATGGAGGACGGCGCGGGGGCGGTGCTCGGCCCCCACCTGACCCTCTACCGGGTCGACGGCCGCCGGCTCGACCCCGACTTCCTGGCCGGCTTCCTGCGCGCGGCCGGCGGGCGGGTGACGACCGGCTCCAGCCGGTTCGACGTGCGCCGCACCCGGCTGCCCCGGCTGTCGCTGAAGGAGCAGAAGGCGTACGGCGAGGCGTTCCGGCAACTGGCGGTGCTCGACGACGCCATCCGCGAGACCTCGACGCTGGGTCAGACGCTCATCAGACTCGGTCTCGACGGCCTGGCCGACGGCCACCTCCATCCCCCCGCCCACGGGGCCCAGTCATCGGCGCAGTGATTGGTGCAGTGGTCGGCCCACTGATTGGCGCAGTGGTCGAGGCCCTGTTCGCCGCACGTCGTCGCTCAGCACCGGAATCGCCTCGCTTTATGAGGCGGGCTCAGCCGCCCGACAGTGTAGTTTTTCCCGGAAGGCTGCGGGAGGGACGGTAATGGTCATCGGCGACCGCTATGTGCTCGACGACCTTCCTCTTGGGCAGGGCGGCATGGGCGCGGTCTACGCGGGTCACGACCGCCACCTCGACCGGCGGGTCGCGGTCAAGCTGCTGCGGCTGCCCAGCGGGCCCGATCACGAGCTGGAGCGCAGGTTCATCCGCGAGGCGCGCATCCTGGCCAGGCTTGAGCATCCGGGCGCGCCCGTGCTCTACGACTTCGGCACCCACGAGCAGCGGCTCTACCAGGTGATGCAGTTCATCGAGGGCGTCACGGTGGCCGACGTGGTGCACGAGCACGGGCCGCTGCCCGTGCCGTGGGCGGCGGCCATCGCGGCCCAGGCGTGCGCGGTGCTGTCGGCGGCCCACGCGCTGGCGATCTGTCACCGGGACCTCAAGCCGACCAACCTCATGCTCTGCCCCGACGGCAGCGTGAAGGTGCTGGACTTCGGCCTGGCCATGCTGCGGGACGCGGACGTCACCACGTTCACGAGGATCGGGCAGATCCTGGGCACGCCGGCGTACATGGCGCCCGAGCAGATCCAGCACGGCGTGGCCGAGCCGCGCAGCGACCTCTACTCGCTCGGCTGTGTCCTGCACGAGATGCTGACCGGCCGCCAGCTCTTCACCGGGCCCACCGACTACGTGGTCTTCGAGCAGCAGGTCAAGGAGCGCCCGCCGACCATACCAGGGCTGCCTGAGCCCCTGGGCGCGCTGCTGGCGCAACTGCTGGCCAAGCAGCCGGACGACCGTCCCGCCGACGCGAACGAGCTGTACGAGCGCCTCGACCCTTTCGCGGTGGATCTGCCCATGTTGCCCGGCTTCCTGACGCAGGCCCCGAGCCCCGGCCGCATGTACGCCCGCATGGCGGGACGCGCGCTCACCGGCTGACCGGCCGCGACCTCCCTCGCCGCCCGACCGGCCGCGACGGCTCTTCCACGTGCTTCCACGATGACCCCCGGCACGCCGGGGAATCAGTGAACGCGCTCTCTCGCAGAATTCGGATCGTTATTTAACACCCGTTGACAGAGGCGTGTGAGCTCCAACAATCTCTTGAGAGAGCGCTCTCTCACTCGTCCCCCAGCTCCAACCATGGAGGGTTTCCATGACCCCTCGCATCCGGCGGCTCGGCCTGCCCGTGCTCACCGCGTCCGTCCTCGCCCTGGCGACCGCGTGCGGTGGCGGCGGTGGCGGTGGCAACACCGCGGCGGAGTCGAGCGCCAAGCCAGGAGAGAAGATCAAACTGACCGTCGACCTGTTCGGCGACTTCGGCTTCAAGCCGCTCTACGAGGAGTACAAGAAGACGCACCCGAACGTCGAGATCGTCGAGAACGTCACGCAGTTCAACGACCACCACAGCAACCTGGTCAAGCGGCTGGCCACGAACGCCGGCGCGGGGGACGTCGCGGCGGTCGAGGTCGGCTACATCAGCACGTTCACCGCCCAGCCGGGCAAGTTCACCGACCTCAAGCAGTTCGGGCTGGACAAGCGGCAGGCCGACTACCTCGACTGGAAGTGGCAGCAGGGCCTGAGCAAGGACGGCGGGCAGGTCCTCGGCCTCGGCACGGACGTGGGCGGCCTGGCCATGTGCTACCGCAAGGACCTGTTCAAGAAGGCCGGGCTGCCGGACGACCGCACGGAGGTCGCGGCGCTCTGGCCGACGTGGGAGCAGTACATCGAGACCGGCAAGAAGTTCGCCGGGGCGAACGTGGCCGGCGCCAAGTTCGTGGACTCCCCCGGTGAGATCTTCCGCGCCATGGTCAACCAGGCGCCCGTCGGCCTGTACGACGCCCAGGACAACATCATCGTGGAGAGCAACCCCGAGGTGAAGAAGGCCTGGGACCTGTCGAACCGGCTGACTCAGGAGGGCCTGACCGCCAAGCTGGCGGCCTTCTCGCCCCCGTGGAACACCGGCTTCGCCAAGGGCTCGTTCGCCACGATCATCTGCCCGGCCTGGATGACCGGCTTCATCCAGGAGCAGGCCAAGGACGCCTCCGGCAAGTGGGACATCGCGGCCGTGCCCGGCGGTTCGGGCAACAGCGGCGGCTCGCACCTGATGGTGCCCAAGCAGAGCAAGCACCCGAAGGAGGCGGCCGAACTGATCGACTTCCTCACCTCCAAGGACAACCAGGCCAAGGTGTTCAAGGAGGAGGGCACCTTCCCGTCGATCCCGTCCCTCTACGACGACCCGTCCATCCAGAACTTCACCAAGCCGTTCTTCGGCGACGCCCCCATCGGCAAGATCTACTCCGAGGCCGCCAAGGCGCTCAAGCCGCAGCACCTCGGCCCGAAGGAGGCCGACGTCCGCACGGTCATCGGCAACGGCCTCGGCCGGGTCGAGCAGGGCAAGCAGACGCCGGACGAGGCGTGGGCGCAGGTGCTCGAGGACGTCAAGAAGATCAAATGAGCACCCTTCCCCTCGCGGTGTCGCGACGGCGTAGGCGCGGCGTGCGGCACACCCTCGACGTGAGGGTGTCGCCGTACGCCTACGTGGCCCCGTTCTTCCTGCTGTTCTGCGCCTTCGGCCTGTTCCCGCTGATCTACACGGCCTGGGTGAGCCTGCACGAGTGGACCCTGCTGTCGGAGACGCAGGAGTTCGTCGGAACGGCCAACTACACGACGCTGCTCGCCGACGACTACTTCTGGAACGCCACCTTCAACACCCTGTCCATCGGCGTGCTGTCGACGGTGCCGCAGCTCGCGCTGTCGATCTGGCTGGCGCACCTGCTGAACCGGCGGCTGCGCTTCCAGACGCTGTTCCGGGTCGCGCTGCTGCTGCCCAACGTCACGAGCGT
Source organism: Nonomuraea maheshkhaliensis (assembly GCF_039529435.1). Lineage (NCBI taxonomy): Bacteria > Bacillati > Actinomycetota > Actinomycetes > Streptosporangiales > Streptosporangiaceae > Nonomuraea > Nonomuraea maheshkhaliensis. The sequence goes on along the minus strand of NZ_BAAAMU010000183.1, from coordinate 12,997 downwards.
GGTGGCGGTGGTAGTGATCTTCAGCCAGCTCTTCGGCCGCGACTTCGGCATGATCAACTGGGTCCTGTCGTGGTTCAGGGCCGGGAACATCGACTGGGCGGCGGGCACGGCCACCTCGCACATCGCGCTGTCGGTGATGATCATGTGGCGCTGGACCGGGTACAACGCGCTGATCTTCCTGGCGGCCATGCAGGCCGTACCGCGTGAGCTGTACGAGGCGGCCACCCTCGACGGCGCGAGCAACTTCACCCAGCTGCGCCGGATCACGATCCCGATGATCCGGCCGACGATCATCTTCGTGGTCATCGTCTCCACGATCGGCGCCATGCAGATCATCGCCGAGCCCCTGCTGTTCGGGCAGAGCAGCGGCGGCGGTGGCGGCATCGCCACGGGCGGCCCCGACCGTCAGTTCCAGACCCTGGCGCTGTACGTCTACGAGCAGGCCTTCGCGAACTCGACGTTCGACTTCGGTTACGCCTCCGCGGCGTCGTGGCTGATGTTCCTGGCCGTGGTGATCGTCGCCGGGATCAACTTCCTCATCACCCGCAAGGTGAAGGGCGGTGTGCTGTGAAGCTGCGTTATCTGACTTTGACCGCGGTGGCCTTCTTCTCGGCCTTCCCGCTCTACTACAGCGTCGTGGTGGCCTCCAGGCACAACTCGGCGCTGGCCGAGGTGCCGCCGCCGCTGCTGCCCGGCGGGAACTTCTTCGCCAACGTGGCCCGGGTCTTCGACACCGTGCCCTTCGGGCTCGCGCTGGTCAACTCGGTCATCGTGGCCGGGTCGATCTCGGTCGCGGTGATGTTCTTCTCCACGCTGGCCGGCTTCGCCTTCGCCAAGCTGAGGTTCAGGGGCAGGAACGTCATGCTCGTGATCACCGTCGCGACCATGATGGTCCCGGCGCAGCTCGGCATCATCCCGCTCTACATGCTCATGGTGAAGCTGGAGTGGACCGGCACCAACTACGCGCTGATCGTGCCCGCGCTGGTCAACGCGTTCGGCGTGTTCTTCATGACCCAGTACCTCTCCCGCGCCCTGCCCAACGAGCTGCTGGAGGCGGGCCGGGTGGACGGGTGCAGCACCTGGGGGCTGTTCTGGCACGTCGTGCTGCCGGCCGCGCGGCCGGCGGCGGCGGTGCTGGGCATGCTGACGTTCATGTCGGCCTGGAACGACTACTTCTGGCCGCTGGTCGTGCTGAGCCCGGACAATCCGACCGTCCAGGTGGCGCTGTCGACCTTGGCCAGCGGGTACGTCAACGACTATGTGCTCGGCCTCGCAGGCACCGCGATCGGGACCCTGCCGCTCGTGGCCGTGTTCGCCCTGTTCGGCAAGCAAATCATCGGTGGAATCATGCAAGGAGCTGTTAAGGGATGATCTTTCCCGAGGACTTCGTCTGGGGAGCAGCCACGGCCTCCTATCAGATCGAGGGGGCGGTCAAGGAGGACGGGCGGGGCCAGTCGATCTGGGACACCTTCTCCCACACCCCCGGGAACGTGGCCGACGGCGACAACGGCGACGTGGCCTGCGACCACTATCACCGCTACCGGGACGACGTCGGGCTGATGCGTGAGCTGCGGCTGGGGGCCTACCGGTTCTCCGTGGCGTGGCCGCGCATCCAGCCGGACGGCGAAGGCCCGACCAACCCGCGCGGCCTGGCGTTCTACGACCGGCTCGTGGACGAACTCCTGGCCGCCAAGATTTCGCCATATGTCACCCTTTATCACTGGGATCTACCCCAGGCGCTGGAGGACCGTGGCGGCTGGACCGACCGCGACACCGCCTACCGCTTCGCCGACTACGCCCAGGCCGTCCATGACAAGCTCGGCGACCGGGTCACCGACTGGGCGACGCTGAACGAGCCGTGGGTGGCCGCCTTCCTCGGCTACGGCAACGGCGTGCACGCGCCGGGCCGGCGCGACCCGGCCGACGCCCTGCGCTCGGCGCATCACCTGCTGCTCGGCCACGGCCTGGCGGCGCGGCGGCTGCGCGAGGCGGGGGCGCGCAGCATCATGCTGGTGGTCAACTCCGCGCCCGTGCTCACCCCGGCCCAGGTCAACGACCCCTCGGCGGTGGCCTCGGAGGCCGACGCGGCCGCCACCGACCGCATCCACGCGCTGCTCACCCGGCAGTTCCTGGACCCGGCCCTGCGCGGCACGTACCCGGAGGAGGTGCTGGCGGCCGCCGAGCGCAACGGCGGGACCGGCCACATCAAGGACGGCGACCTGGAGCTGATCAACGCCCCCATCGACCTGATCGGCATCAACTACTACAACCCGTGCGTGGTCGAGTCGGGCCCAGGGCTGCCCGCCGACGCCGCGTGGCCGGGCTCGGAGGACGTCAGGTTCGCCACCACGGACGCGCCCACGACCGCGATGGGCTGGCCGATCGTCCCCGACGGACTGTCCCGGCTGCTCGTGCGGCTCTCCAAGGACTATCCGCAGGTCGGACTCATGGTGACCGAGAACGGCGCGGCCTTCGACGACGTCGTGGAGGACGGGCGCGTGCACGACGACGATCGGGTGGCGTATCTCGACGGGCATCTGCGCGAGGTGCACAATGCCATCGAGGCGGGCGCCGACCTGCGCGGATACCTGGTGTGGTCGCTGCTCGACAACTTCGAGTGGGCCGAGGGCTACCGGCGCAGGTTCGGCATCGTGCACGTCGACTACGCCACGCAGACCCGGACGCCCAAGGACAGCGCGCTGTGGTACCGGGACGTCATCGGCCGGAACGGGCTGTAGATTTTTGCCCGTGCTCTCCCTTCTGAGACAGTCATGAGACGCCCGACCCTGGAGGCGGTCGCCGCCCGGGCGGGTGTCTCGCGTGCCACCGCGTCCCGGGTGGTCAACGGGCAGACGACGGTGGCCCCCCACATCCGCGACGCGGTGCAGCGCGCGATCGACGAGCTGGGCTACGTGCCCAACTCGGCGGCCCGCAGCCTGGTCACCCAGCGCACCGACTCGGTCGCCCTGGTGGTCAGCGAGCCGGGCACCCGCGTCTTCTCCGAGGACCCGCTGTTCTCCACCGCCATCAGGTCCGCCTCGATGGAGCTGGAGGCGATCAACAAGCAGGTCGTGCTGATGCTGGCGTCCTCACCCAAGAGTCACGCCAGGGTGGAGCGCTACATCTCCGGCGGTCACGTCGACGGCGTGATGCTGCTGTCCATGCACGGCGCCGACCCGCTGCCGTCCGCGCTGTCCCGGCTGCGCGTCCCCGTCGTCTCGTACGGGCGGCCCGCCGTCCCCGTCGACATCCCCTTCGTCGACAACGACAATGTGGGCGGGGCCGAGGCCGGGGTGCGGCACCTGGTCGAGGCCGGGCGGCGCAGGATCGCCACGATCGCCGGGCCGCAGGACATGATCGCCGGCCAGGACCGGCTGTCCGGCTACCGCAACGTGCTGCGCGACTCCGACCGCCGCTCGATCGTGGCCGTCGGCGACTTCACCCGCGAGTCGGGGGCGGTGGCCATGCGCCAGCTCCTCGGCGACGATCCCGGGCTCGACGCCGTCTTCGTGGCCAACGACCTGATGGCGGTCGGGGCGCTGCAGTCGCTGCGGCAGGCGGGCCGGCGGGTGCCCGACGACGTGGCCGTGGTGGGCTTCGACGACATCGAGGCGGCCAAATACACCGAGCCGCCGCTGACGACGCTGCGGCATCCGGTCGCGGAGCAGGCGGCGGCCATGGTGCGGCTGCTGCTCAACCTCTTCGAGGGCGGGCCGACCGATCCGATCATCCTGCCCACGGAGCTCGTGGTCAGAGAGTCCGCCTGAGCATGGTCTCCCGCACCGCCGTGTCCGCCGCTGTCGCTCTGGCGGAGGAGCACGGCGTGCGGGTGCGGGAGCCGGTCGTGCTCAACGACTCCTTCAACCTGCGCGTCCACCTGCGGCCCGCGCCGATCGTGGCGCGGATCCCCACCGTCACCGCGCTCGGCCGTCCCCGGCCCGCCGAGGCGCTGGAACGCGAGCTGGCCGTCGCGTCCCACCTGCACGCGTCCGGGGCGCCGGTGGTGCCGCCGAGCGACCTGCTGCCCCCTGGGCCGCACGTACGGGACGGGGTGACGCTGTCCTTCTGGGCCTACGCCGAGCACGATCCCGGGCACGTGCCGGCACCGGACACGGCCGGGCGGATGCTGGCCGAGCTGCACGCGGTCCTGCGCGCGTTCCCCGGCGAGCTGCCGCTGCTCGGGCCGGTGCTTCATGAGCCGGTACGGCTGCTGGAGCTGCTGTCCGGCAAGATCGACCCCGACGCCCACGACCGCCTCCGCACCGCCCACGCCGACCTGGTGGAACGCCTCGGCACCGGTCACGGCACGGGCCAGGGCGAGACCGAGGGCGGACAGGCGGGCGGGGACGGGCGGGCGGCGCAGGTCGTGCATGGGGACGCGCATCCGGGCAATCTGCTGGCCACGCCGGCCGGGCTGCTGTGGAACGACTTCGAGGAGTGCATGTCCGCGCCCGTGGGATGGGACCTGGCCTGCCTGTCACGGACGACCCGCCTCGACGGGCGGGCCGCCGTGCGGGCGTACGGGGCCGATCCCGACGACCCGGAGCTGCGCGCGTTCGTCGCGGCACGTGGGCTCCAGGGCACGCTGTGGGTGCTGGTGAGGGCCCTGCGCTTTCCTGAGCACGCCGCCGGCGCCCGCGCCGCCCTGGACGCCTGGCTCCGCGACCCCACGGGCGCGACCCGCTGACCAGCGGCTGAGGGCTCAGACGCGGAAGACGCGGAGCTGGAGTGCCAGGGTGGAGTAGTAGCCGACCAATGTGGTCAGCTCGAACAGCTCCCGTTCCCCCAGCACCGCGTACTCCTCGTCGTCCAGATCCCCCTTCGTCACCAGGGCGCGGGCCACCCGCAGCACCGCCGCCTCCCCTGGGTCGGACAGGGCCGGCGGCGAGCCGGCGCGCAACGCCCGCACCTGCTCCTCGGTGAAGCCCAGGCCCCGGGCGATGGGCTCGTGGGCCGCCTGCTCGAACGCGCTGTCCTGGTGCCCGGCCACCACCAGGATCGCCAGCTCCCGTGCCCGGTCGGTGAGCGTGGAGCGGTAGCGGAGCGCCGCCCCGAGCTCCTGCAGCGGGTCGCCCACGGGCGGGCTGAGCAACATCGCGTTGAACGGCCCGGTGAGTCCGCCCTCCCCGTCGACCATGAACCCGCCGCGCGGACCCGAGGTGATCTTGTCGTAGAGCGTCCTCGTCTCGGCGTCCAGGTCGTTCGGGGGCGTTCTGCGCAGCCGTGGGGTCACCTTGGTTCCCTCTCCTCGGGGGCGTTCACCGTCGTCGCCTGGAGGATACGACGGCCGGGCCCGCGCGGAGGCGGCTCCTACGTTGACACCGTAAACAATCGCCGTTTACGGTGTATACATGATTCGGGGGAAATTAGCGGCGACGTACTCGCTCATGGCGCTCGCCGCCTCGGCCGGGCTGTTCTTCCTCGGCACCGGCTTCGCGCCGATCCCGGCGCTGACGTGGCTCGCGCCTCTGCCGATCCTCTGGCTGGCTTCACGGGTGAGCGGACGCGCGGCGTACAGCGTCGCCTTTCTCGCCTATCTTCTGGGGCAGGCCGGGCAGATCGAGTTCTTCCTCCGGACGCCGTCGGTGCCGCTGCCGATCGGGATGCTCATCGTGGCGGGCAGCTCGCTGCTGTTCGGCCTGGTGCCGCTGCTCTTCCGCGCGCTCGTGCGGCGCGGGCGTCCGACGGTGGCGGCGTTCGCCGGGCCGGCGCTCTGGGTGGCCGTCCTGCACCTGTTCACACTGGTCAACCCGTCGGGGATCATCTGGCCGCTGGCCACCAACCAGGCCGAGGTGCCGGTCGTCGTCCAGCTCGCCTCAGTGACGGGGGCCTGGGGCGTGGAGTTCCTGGTGCTGTTCGTGCCGTGCGCGGTGGCGGCGCTGCTGTCGCCGGGGGCGGACGCGCGGGCCCGGCTGCGCGGCGGGCTGGCGGCCGTGCTGGTCTGCGGGCTCGCGCTGGGGTTCGGGGCGTGGCGGCTGGCCGGCGCCGACGACGGCGCACGGCAGGCCGGGGCAGGTGAGGACGGCTCGCTGCGGGTGGCGGTGCTGGCCGCGACCAGGTACCAGTGGGCGCCGGACGCCGCGAGCGCGGGCGGGCGTGATCTGGTCCGCTCGTACGCCGACCGGATCGCGGCCCTGCCCGGCGGCGTGCGTACGGTGGTGCTGCCCGAGGGGGCGTTCGGCACCGACGAGACGAGCCTGCCCACCGTGGTCGGCCCGCTCGCGGAGGCCGGGCGGGCCCGCGGCACCGACGTGGTGGTGGGAGTCGTGCACCAGGCTCCCGGCCTGAAGTACAACTACTCGGTGCTGCTCCCCGCCGACGGGACGAAGCCCGTGTACTACGCGAAGTGGCACTTCGCGCCCGGAGCCCCGTTCAGGAAGGGCACCGAGCTCGCGTTCTCCCGCGACGGGCTGGTCGGCCTGGCGAACTGCATGGACCTCAACTTCCCGGACCCCAGCCGGAGCTACGGGCGGGCGGGGGCGCGGCTGCTGGCGGTGCCCGCGGCCGACGAGTACGGCAACGGCTGGCAGCACAGCCGGATGGGGCTGCTGCGCGGGGTGGAGAGCGGGTTCTCGCTGGCCTGGTCGGCGCAGTGGGGCACGCCGGTGATCTCCGACCCGTGGGGACGGGTGCTGGCCTCGGCCGACACGGAGGGGACGCGCGAGCCGTTCGTCACGGCCGTCGCCGACGTGCCCGCCGGGCCCGCAGGACCCACGGTGTACGCGCGCTTCGGCGACTGGTTCGGCTGGGTGTGCGTGGCCATGACGCTGGCCGCGCTGCTCGCCACCCGCGGCAAGCGCCCGTCGGCCCGTACGGGAGAGTCCCGCACGACGCGCGGGAGTGGGGACGGCGTGAGCCGGGCCGTCCCCGAGCGAAGCCAAGCCTGACCGGGCCCACCGGCGAACGGCCCTGAGCGCCCCCGGGCGGCGGCAGGACCGCCCGGGGGATCCGTCAGGTCAGCCAGGCGGTGGTGTCCGAGGGCAGCAGGCCGTCCTCGATCGGGCCGCTGGCCAGCACGACCGTTCCCGCGGGCAGCGGGATCGGGTCGTGGCCCATGTTCGTGACGCTGGTCAGGCCCGAGTCGCGGGTGAAGGCCAGCACCTCCTCCCCTAGCGGCAGCCAGGTCAGCGTCCCGTCCCCGAGCAGCCTGCGCCGCAGCTCCAGCCCCCTGCGGTAGAGGTTGAGCATCGAGTCGAGGTCCGTCCGCTGGGCCTCGGCCGTCAGCTTGCGCCAGCTCTCCGGCTGCGGCAGCCAGGGCGTGCCGTCGCCGAACCCGAACGGGGGCTCGTCGCCCGACCACGGCAGCGGGATGCGGCAGCCGTCGCGCCCGGGGTTGGTGCCGCCCGAGCGGGCGTACATCGGGTCCTGGCGCAGCTCGTCCGGCAGGTCCTCCACCTCCGGCAGGCCCAGCTCCTCGCCCTGGTAGACGTAGAGCGAGCCGGGCAGGGCCATGGCCAGCAGCGCGGCCGCGCGGGCCCGGCGGTAGCCCAGCTCGGGGTCCGAGGGGGTGCCGTGCAGGGCTCCGCCGTGCGCGAACGAGGTGTCGGCGCGGCCGTACCGGGTGACCGGCCTGGTCACGTCGTGGTTGGACAGCACCCACGTCGGCGGGGCGCCGACCGGGGTGTGCGTGGCCAGCGTGAGCTCGATCGACCTGAGCAGGTCGGCCGGGTCCCAGGCGCAGGACAGGAAGTCGAAGTTGAAGGCCGTGTGCAGCTCGTCGGGGCGGAGGTAGAGCGCGAAACGCTCCTGATCGGGGAGCCATACCTCCCCGATCAGGACGCGCTCGCCATACTCGTCGGCCACCTCGCGCCACCGGCGGTAGACGTCGTGGACCTCGTCGAGGTCTTCGTACGCGGTGTCGGACTTGATCAGCAGCGCCGCCGAGTCGATGCGGACGCCGTCCACGCCGCGGTCGAACCAGAAGCGCAGCACGTCCTCGAACTCCCGGTGCACCTCGGGGTTCGTCCAGTTGAAGTCCGGCTGCTCGGGAGCGAACAGGTGCAGATACCACTGGCCGTCGGGGACCTGCGTCCACGCCGGGCCGCCGAAGATCGACTGCCAGTCGTTGAGCGGCTCGTCGGCGAACCAGAACCGGTCGCGGGCGGCCGGGTTCGCCAGGGCCTCCTTGAACCAGGCGCTCTCGGTGGAGCTGTGGTTCGGGACCACGTCGATGATGACCTTGACATCGAGGTCGTGCGCCTCCTGGATGAAGCGCTCGGCCTCGCCGAGCGTGCCGAAGACGGGCTCGATGTCCCGGTAGTCGGCCACGTCGTAGCCGCCGTCGGCCATCGGCGACGGGTACCACGGGTTGAGCCAGATGGCGTCGATCCCGAGTTCCTTCAAGTACGGCAGGCGGGCGCGCAGGCCGGCGAGGTCTCCCACGCCGTCGCCGTTCCCGTCGGCGAAACTACGCAGGTAGACCTGGTAGATCGCGGCCCCCCGCCACCACGTTTGCGACATGCGCTCATCCCTTGATGCTTCCGGCGGTCAGGCCCGCCATGATGTGCCGTTGGAAGATGAAGAAAACAACGATCATGGGAATGCTGGTGATCAGCAGCCCGCCCATGACCTGGTTCTGGGTGACGGCGCCGGCCGTCTGCGACAGGCCCACGCTGATCGTCATCTTGTCGCTGTCGGTCATGACCAGCAGCGGCCAGACGAAGTCCTTGAACGAGGTGACGATCGTGAAGATCGAGACCACGCCCAGGATGGGCCTGGAGATGGGCAGGACCACCGAGCGCAGGATGCGCACCGGCCCCGCCCCGTCGATCTGCGCGGCCTCGATCAGCTCCCTGGGGATCGAGTCGAAGAAGCGCTTGAGCAGGAAGATGTTGAAGCCGTTGGCCGCCGCGGGCAGCCACAGCGCCCACGGGTTGTTCAGCAGGCCCAGGTCGACGACCGTGACGTACAGCGGGATCAGCACGACCATCGCCGGGATCATCAGCGTGGCCAGCATCATGCCGAGGATGACGTTGCCGAACATCGGCCGCAGCTTCGACAGCGCGTACGCCGCCGAGACGTCCACGGCCATGCAGACGACCCAGCCGCCGAGCGAGTAGTAGGCGGTGTTCACCAGCAGCGTGCCGATGTCGAACAGGTCCCACGCCTCGAAGAACGCGTCCGTGCTCGGCTCGGCCGGCACGAGCGTCGGCGGCATCTGCGCCAGCTCCTCCGGCGTCTTCAGCGCGCCCGTCACCATCCAGTAGAGCGGGAAGACGAAGGCCAGCGTGAACGTCACCAACACCGCGGCCAGCACGAGCCAGTAGATCCGCCGGCCCCACCTGCTGTTGAGCTGATGAGGCGAGACGATCGTGCGGAACTGCACCTCGATGGGCTTCGGCGACCTCTTCCTGCCCCGCTTGTGCCCGGTGGTCGCCCGGGCCCCGACGGAGATCACGCCTTGTCCTCCCTGGTCAGCCGGAGCTGGAAGGCCGCGAAGACGAGCAGCACGATCATCAGCATCATGCCGAGCGCCCCGGCCGAGCCGTAGTCCTGCAGCGTGAACGCGTTCTGGAACATCAGGTACGCGACCGTGACCGTCGCGTTCTCCGGCCCGCCGCCGGTGAGCATGTACGGCTCGATGAACACCTGCATGGTCGCCACGATCTGCAGCATGAGCATGAGCAGCAGGATCAGCCGGGTCTGCGGGATCGTGACGTGCCTGATCCGCTTCCAGATGCCGGCGCCGTCGAGCTCGGCGGCCTCGTACAGCTCGGGCGGGATGTTCTGCAGTGCGGCCAGGTAGATCAGCGTCGCGCTGCCCATGTTCATCCAGGTCGAGACGATGACCAGGGAGATCAGGGCGGTGGACGAGCTGTCCAGCCAGGCCAGCGGCGGCAGGCCGAGCACGTCGAGCACCTGGTTGAACAGCCCGGGCCCCGGGTCGTAGAACCACCTGAACAGCAGCACCGCCACGATCGGCGGCAGCATGACCGGCAGGTAGACCACGAACCGCAGGTAGGCCCGGGCGTGGCGCAGCTCGTTGAGCACGAGCGCGACGACGAACGGCACGGCATAGCCGCACAGCAGGGCGAGGAGCGTGAACTCCAGGGTGTTCAGCCAGGCTTCGCCGAAGGCCGGGTCCAGGAAGGCCGTCTTGAAGTTGTCCAAGCCCACCCAGATCGGCTCGTTGATCAGGTCGGTCTTCTGGAAGCTCAGGATGAACTCCCTGACCATCGGATACCAGGCGAACACCGTGAAGCAGGCCAGCGCCGCGCACAAGAACCCGTAGGCCGTCAGGTTGCGCCTCAAGATCTGCATACGGGTCAGCCCTTGGCCGCCAGCACCGAGTTGGCCTTGGTCTCGGCGTCCGCGAGCAACTGGTCGATGTCGGCTTCCTTACGGCTCAGGACGCCCGACATCGGCACGTCGAGGACGGCGTACAGCTCCTGGGCGTGCACCGGCTCGGCCTTCGGCGGGATCGTGCCGGCCGCCTGGACGTAGGAGGCGTAGTTCTCGACCGGGAGCGAGGCGTTCTTGACCCGGTCGGCCTGGATGGCCTGGCCGGTCGGCGAGTCGCCGAAGACGGCGTTGTCGGGGACGCCGACGGGGTTGCCGATGCTCTTTCCGCGGGCGAAGTCGAAGCGGCCCTTGCCGACGGTGTTGAAGCGGAAGTCGATCCACTCCAGCGCGGCCTTGGCCTCCTCAGGCGTGGCCTTCGGGTTGATCATGAACGCTTCGCCGCCGCTGAGCGACGCCTTGGCCTCGGGGAAGCCGGTGATGCCGTAGTCGGCCACGTTGCCCTTGAACTTGTTCACCACGTCGGTGACCACGTCGGGCGCGCCGAGCATCATGCCGACCTTGCCGCTGCCCATGGCGACCATGAGCGACTCCCAGCCGACCAGCAGTTTGGTGCCCATGCTGTTGTCCACCCAGCGCATGTCGTGCAGGGTCTGCAGCACGGCCTTGCCTTCGGGTGAGTTGAACGCGGCCTTCTTGTCGTCGGGGGTCAGGATGCTGCCGCCGCGGCCGTAGATGGCCTGGGTGAAGTGCCAGCCGCCGGTGTTGCCGCCGGAGTACTCGCCGAAGCCGACGTGTCCCGCGCCGAGCCCGGCGATCTTCTTGGCCGCCTCGCGGACTTCGGCCCAGGTCTTCGGCGGGTTGTTGGGGTCGAGCCCGGCCTTGGTGAACAGGGCGCGGTTGTAGACCAGGCCGACGCTGTAGTGCACGTTGGGGACGCCGTAGACCTTGCCGTCCTTGGTGAGCAGTTCCTTGTGGTCGGCGCGCAGGTCGTTCCAGTTCTTGATGGCGCTCGTGTACGGCGTGATGTCCAGCGCCTGGCCCTTGGCGATCACGTCGTTGTAGTTGGTCACGGGCACCACGAAGGCCGTCTCCATCTGGCCGCCCGCCAGCTTGGGCCCGAACGTCTTGGGGTCGAAGCACGGCTGCTGGTCCGTGCTCTTGACCGTCACGCCGGGGTGGTCCTTCATGAACGTCGCCACGTCGTCGTCCCAGGCCTGCCGTTCCTTCGGCGCGGACTTCGCCGGCTGGCAGGCCACCGTGATCGAGACGGCCTTGGCGCCGCCGCTGGCCGCGGGGGCGGCGGGCTCGCCCGAGCCGCAAGCCGCCGTGGTCGCCAGCGCCAGCACGGTTACTAGCGAGAGTCCGGTGGATCTCTGCATGGTCTGACCCTTCTGATGCGAGGTGCCCACACCATAGGTTCAGCGACCGAAGTGCGCAATATTTCGACTTCATATTGCAAGATAACGACTCCGTCACGCCGCATGCGGCCGCAGGCCCGCCCCTGCCAAGGGAGCGGGCCTGCGGCGGTCAGGGGTCAGGGGTCAGGGGTCAGGCGCGGGCGGTGGAGGCGCGGACGACCAGCTCGGGCTCGAAGAGGAGCTCGTCGGCGGGCACCACGGCCTTGTCGATCTGGGCGACCAGGAGGTCGACCGCCGCGCGGCCCATGGCGTCGATGGGCTGGCGGACTGTGGTCAGCGGCGGCTCGGTGCAGTTCATCAGGGCCGAGTCGTCGAAGCCGATGACCGAGATGTCGGCGGGGACGGAGAGGCCGGCCCGGCGGGCGGCGCGCACGGTGCCGAGCGCGAGCAGGTCGCTGGCGCAGATCACGCCGGTGACCCCGCGCCTGACCAGCCGGGCGGCGGCCGCGTGCCCGCCCTCCAGCGAGAACATCGTGTGCTCGACCAGCTCCGCGTCGCCGCCCTGCGCCTGGAACGTCTCCAGCTTGCGCCGCGAGGGCATGTGGTCCTTGGGCCCGAGCACCATGCCGATCCGCTCGTGGCCGAGCGCCCGCAGGTGGGCGATGGCCATCTCGGCGGCCACCACGTCGTCGCACGACACCTGGGGGAAGTCGAGGTGCTGGACGGCGGCGTTGACCAGGACCGTGGGCAGCTTGCGCTCGTGCAGCAGCTCGTAGTGCCCGTGTGCGGCGTCGGCCTGGGCGTACAGGCCGCCGGCGAAGACCACGCCGCTGACCTGCTGCTGGAGGAGGAGGTCCACGTAGTCGGCCTCGGAGACGCCGCCGACCGTGCGGGTGCACAGCACCGAGGTGAAGCCCTGCTGCGCCAGGGCGCCGCCGACGACTTCCGCGAAGGCGGGGAAGATCGGGTTCTGCAGCTCGGGGAGCACCAGGCCGACCAGCCGGGCACGGTCGCCGCGCAGCTGGGTGGGGCGTTCGTAGCCGAGCACGTCGAGCGCGGTCAGCACGGCCTCGCGGGTCGCGTCGGACACCCCGGGCTTGCCGTTGAGCACGCGGCTCACGGTCGCCTCGCTCACCCCGACCTTCTTGGCCACCTCTGCGAGTCGTCGTGTCATGCGCAAACTATACGGCTATCCACGCAAGCGCTTGCAACCGCTTACGTAGATCGGACGTCGTCGTTTGCGCCACGCCCACGGCGGGCTTCCTGCCGTTCCCCGCTTCCTGACCAGCACTTCCGAACAGCACGGCACGACTTCAGTCAGTCTAATGTTTGCGCAATCTCATCGAAATATTGCGGCTATCTGCTCGACATCTTATGGTTCGGCCATCCGCCTGACC